>VXXH01000014.1 GCA_009835515.1 Candidatus Poribacteria bacterium | reverse complement strand
CAACTGACAACCGAAAGATTTTTTGAAAAAAAATCGTACTGACAACTGTTCAGCTGATGGTTATTCCTGAGTTATACGGATTCGCTGGTTTACCGGTATATTATGCCGTGCTTGCGTATCTCCGTTCACCCATGTAACCTGCAAAGTCTCAATCTGTGTGGCACCTCCCACACCGAATTCAGCAATGAAACTGTTAGAGGACATGTAACTCTCACCGGCGTAAATCTCTCGTATCTGTGTCCGATCCGCCGTTTTGAGTTGAATCTTCGCGCCGATAGCATTTCGATTCCCGTCTGCGCCAACCAGTTCAACGTGCAACCAATTGTTGCGATTGCCACCTTCATTGCGCAATAAGGTCGCGGGTGCGTGATTATTGACGACGAAAATATCAACATCACCATCGTTGTCGTAATCCCCAAACGTCGCACCACGCCCAACGCGTGTAGCGAGTGCCGCAATACCTGTGCTTTCACTAACATCCGTGAAAGTGCCATCGTCATTGTTACGGTACAGCGCATCTGCTTGTGGAATAAGCACTTCTGGATGCCTCAGTTCTTGGAAGGTACTGCCATTCGTAACAAAGATGTCCAAATCGCCATCGTTATCGTAGTCGAAAAGTGCGGTGCCCCAACCGATCTGTTTGATGCCCACCTCAGCCAGCATCGCTGAATAGGATTCATCCACGAACCTGATATGCTCGCCTGCAGCGTCTTCTTTCAAAAGATTTCTGTAAAGCGCGTTTTCTTCATCAACCCAATGACTCATAAAGAGGTCAACGTCCCCATCGCCATCGTAATCACCAGCAGTCAATCCCATAGAACCCCGAAAATCCGCCGCCCACGAATCATCACTAACATCCGTGAAAGTGCCATCCCCTGCATTACGATAGACATAGTTCACAGAGGTGTCATTTGCGACGTATAGGTCCAGGTCGTTATCATTATCAAAGTCGCTAAAGAGGCACTGCATACTTCTGCCACCGGGTGCCGCGATCCCTAATTCAGCAGTTGCATCCGTAAAGGTGCCATCCCCATTATTACGGTAGAAAACATTATCCTGTGGTTCAAAGACATGTGGATTCAGCGCACTCGGCACCGGTTTACCAGATTGTAAAGACTCCTCCTGCATCTGCTCAAGTTTCTCTAAATCGTAGGTAACATAGTTGCAAACGTAGAGATCAAGGTCGTTGTCGCCATCCACATCTGCGAAAGCAGCCCCTGTGCTCCACAATTCACAACCGACACCGGCAGTTGTGGTCACATCCCGAAAAGTGCCATCCCCGTTGTTGCGATACAGGACGTTCGCGCCATAATTCGTTACATACAGGTCAATATTGCCATCACCATCGTAATCTGCGAAGACACACCCCATGCCGTATCCTGTATGCCCAACACCAGCAGGATCGGTAATATCTGTAAACGTGCCATCCCCGTTGTTACGATAGAGAATATTTGTTTTGCTATCGGGACTAACATCTTGTGTCAGTGGATGGGGAATATTGACAATGTAGAGATCAATGTCGCCATCGTTGTCTATATCAGCAAAACCGGCACCAGACCCCATATCTTCAGGGAGTAGACTGGAACGCGTTCCGCTCGAATGTTGGAAATGGAGCCCCGCCGCGTCTGTGATATCAACGAAGGTAGTTTCCGCTTGTAGCGTCACGGGTGTTAAAACGACTATCGCAAGCGTAAGCAAGAAGAAACGCATATCAGTTTTAATAGTTTTCAGTTGTCAGAGGAAATAGTTATCAGTTTTCAGTTGTCAGTTGTCAGTTAAAGAGGTATCTGATTAAACCGTACCCCTCTTTAACCGAAAACCGATGACCTGTAAAAGAGGTTTTGATAATCACAAAGTCTCTTTTTCTCACTGCGAAGCAAACTGAAAGATTTTTTCGGAGAAAAAATCGTACTGACAACTGACAACTACTCTAAGAAGTTCGTAAAAATGGTTCCACTGCGAAAACGTTCGTCGTTGAGAATATTGCGGAAGAGTGGGATTGTCGTCTTTATGCCTTCAATCTCGAATTCGGACAGGGCTCGCTTCAACCGGGCAATCGCTTCTTCCCGATCCCTACCGGACGCAATGAGTTTCGCAATGAGTGAATCGTAGTGCGGCGACACAGTGTATCCGGTGTAGATACAGCCGTCAACCCGGATACCGATACCTCCCGGTGGATGGTAATTTGTGATAAGCCCTGGAGAAGGCATGAAGTTGTTCAAGGGGTCCTCAGCGTTAATTCTACACTCAATGGCATGCCCCTGAATCTGAATATCGGATTGATTGTACCCAAGCTGCTCCCCCATTGCCAGCCGGATCTGTTCTTTGATCAAATCAGTACCGGTTATGCTCTCGGAGATAGTATGTTCCACCTGAATCCGCGTATTCATCTCCAAGAAATAGTAGTTATCCTCTTTGTCAACAACAAACTCAATAGTTCCTGCGTTTGTATAGCCGATGGCTTTCGCGGCTTTCGCGGCAGCTTTACAGATTTCTGAACGGAGTTTCGATGGAATAGAGGCAGCGGGTGCTTCTTCAAGGAGTTTTTGCTGTTTACGTTGAATAGAGCATTCACGTTCACCGAAGTGGACGACATTGCCGTGTAAATCCCCTAAAATCTGGACCTCAATATGCCGCGCCTCTTCAATCCATTTTTCAATGTAGACATCTCCGTTCCCAAAAGAGGCTTCGCCTTCTGCCTTCGCAGTGTGAAAAAGGGTTAACAGGCTGGGACGGTTCTCAGCGATTCGGATACCGCGCCCCCCGCCACCAGCAACGGCTTTGATCCCAACAGGATAGCCAATCTTCTCTGCAAGCTGCGCGGCTTCGTCAGCTGTCTCAACTGTCCCCTTTTTGCTGTTTTTGCGTTTGCCACTTCGGCTACCCGGTACAAGTTTTAAGCCCGCTTTTGCTACGGTCTCACGTGCCTGCACCTTATTCCCCATAGTCGCAATATTCGTGACAGAAGGTCCAATAAACTTTATTTCGTGTGCCTCACAAATCTCGGCAAACTGCGCGTCCTCAGCGAGAAACCCCGTACCTGGATGAATGGCGTTGACATTCGCGAAATCCGCAACTGCGATGATATTCGCATATTTGAGATAACTCTCTGCTGAAGGCGGCGGGCCGATGCAGTACGCCTCGTCAGCATATTTAACGTGCAGGGCATCTTCATCCGCGGTCGAGAAGATAGCGACCGTCTTAATCCCCATGTCTTTACAGGCTCGGATAACGCGAACAGCGATCTCACCGCGATTTGCTATTAGTATCTTTTTTATCATATTTTTATATCTCGCAATCGGGAGATCACGCCTACAACTGTTTCACGCGGAACAAAGGTTGCGAATATTCAACCGCTTCGCCATCTTCAGCAAGAATTTCTAAAATTTCGCAGTTAAACGGAGCCTCCACAGGATTGTAAGTCTTCATAACTTCGAGCATCCCAACAGGTTCACCCGTGCTAACCGTATCCCCAACTTGCACAAAAGGCGACTCATCAGGAGCAGGCGCACAATAGAAACGCGCTGGCATCGGCGCGCTGATGTAGACACTCTGTCCATCACCATCCACCTCCACTTCCACCTTTTCTCCCGGCAGATGCGGTGTTCCCACCGCCATACCTGTCTCGGTTGGCTGTGGTGAAGGCATTCGCTCATAGCCGCCCAGGTTACCACGGTATCTGGAGACTTGCACCTCAAATTCGTTGTCCCGAACGCGGACCTCCGTGAGATCCGCACGGTCGAGCACCTCTGCCAACCGTTCAACGAGTTCAAGGATATCACTATAGTCTTGTTCACCAGATTGAGATTTATCCTTGGGTCTGTTTTGACGCATATCAGTTACCAGTTAACAGTTAACAGTTAACAGTGTTTCAGTTTCCCAGTCTTTAACTGGTAACTGGGTACTGGCCACTGGTAACTGATAACTATTATATCCTTTCTACATATTTTCCGGTCCGCGTGTCAACTTTGATACGCGTTTCGTTTTGCACAAAAAGTGGAACGTTAACAACGCCACCTGTCTCAAGCGTAGCACGTTTGGAACCACCACTGACGGTATCACCCCGCAAGCCGGGATCGGTTTCAACGATTTGAAGTTCAACGAAGTTCGGAAGTTCAACCGCGAGTGGTACCTGTCCGTCCATTTTGACAGTGACAGTCTCTCCTTCTTTCAGAAACTTCAAACTATCTTCAACAAGACTTATCGGTAGCGTGTGCTGCTCGAATGTTTCGTTGTCCATAAACCATAGCACATCGCCATCTCGGTACATATACTGCATCTTGTGATCCATAAGCCTGACGGTCTCGATAGTCTCATTGGAACGGAAGGTGCGATCTAAAACAGCACCATCGGTGACACGCTTAATTTTTGTTCGTGCGAAGGCACTGCCCTTCCCAGGTTTCACATGCTGGCAATTCACTATCGTGTAAATAGTGTCGTTGAGTCGGATAACCAACCCGTTGCGTAAATCGTTAAGTACTGCCATTTTCTCCTCAATTTTAGAGTTGTCAGTTATCGGTTATCAGTTTCCAGATAAGAGGTCTCTGACGCATCAACATCCTTTGGTAACCGTCGCTATCCCATTTGAGCCACAACTGTTGCAAAAAGATGATCAGCAATCGCAACCCGACTGACAACTGACAACTGACAACTGATAACTATAAAAACAAAGCAAGTGCTTTTTCTAACGCCTTGGCTCTATGACTAATCTGATTTTTTATCTCTTCACCCAATTCTGCGAAAGTCTGATCGTAACCGTCCGGCACAAACACGGGATCATACCCAAACCCGCCCTCTCCTACCGGCGCGTGTCTGATGTATCCCTCACAAATACCGAGAACGCCTTCGGGTGTAGCATCAGGGTGGACGACTGCAATCGCGGCAACAAAACGGGCACGCCGATCCGTAACACCTTCAAGTGCTTGAAGAAGTTTCGCAATCCGGATCGCATCCGTAGCGTCTTCACCTGCCCAACGTTTAGAGTTGATACCGGGCGCACCCTTGAGCGCATCTACCTCTAAGCCAGCATCATCAGCGAGCGTCGAATAACCTGTGTATTGCGCAATGACAGACGCTTTTTTAGCGGCATTCTCCATATATGTTTTTCCGTCCTCAATAACCTCTGGCGCATCAGGATAGGCGTTCAAAGAGATCACCTCATACTGGTTATCAACTATGAGTTCTCGATTACCAGTTAAAGAGGTATCTGGTGAATCGCACACCTCTTGTGACTGACAACTGATAACTGACAACTGATAACTCCTCAGCATCTCCGCGAGCTCCCGTACCTTGCCTTGGTTACGCGTCGCCAATACCAGCTTCATCTAAATCCTCCAACATCATCCGATTTTGTAATCGGATCAGTTGTTGTATACCACCAACAGCAAGATCCAACATCTGATTGTAATCGTCCCGCGAAAAGGGTTTCTCCTCTGCTGTGCCCTGTATCTCTATAAACTGCCCACTACCGGTCATAACAATATTCATATCAACATCGGCTGTTGAATCTTCCGTATAACACAGATCTAACAAGGCTTCACCGTTGACAAGCCCAACACTGGTTGCAGCAATGTTATCGGTAATAGGAAACGTTTCGATTCTTCCACTTTTGACAAGCCCTTGACACGCATCCCAGAGTGCGATAAACGCACCTGTAATCGATGCGGTGCGTGTGCCACCATCGGCTTGGATCACATCACAATCCACCCAGACTGTCCGCTCTTCTAAGGCGGACAAGTCTACCGCAGCACGCAAGGAACGACCAATGAGACGTTGTATCTCTTGTGTTCTACCACTGGCACCGCCGCGGGTTATCTCGCGTTGCATCCGTTCAGAAGTCGAACGCGGTAACATCGAGTACTCGGCTGTTACCCAACCTCTATTCTTGATCCGTTGGTCGCGCATGAACCGGGGCTGCTGGTCAATAACGGAGGCTGTACATATAATACGGGTGTCCCCTGTTGCAACGAGGACTGAACCCTCTGCATGTTTGATATAATGTCGTTTAATCGTAACCGGCCGCAACTCATCTGGCCGCCGTCCATCCTCTCTCGCCATTTTTCTCCCCATCTATAAGGTTTTAAGTAGTGCTAATGCCTTTGTGTAACTTTTCCGTTCAAGATAGTGCCCAAGCATTTTAGGGGCTGTCGGCGCAAGTTCCCGATGCAACTCGTTGATTCGCTCCAATTGCGCCAGTATATCCTCGCCTGCCTCAATTTGTGAGAACATTGTCTCCAACGCTCGCCTGAGTTCTAAAAAACCATCAACTTGCATCTGATGCCTCCATTTGCTGAACGGCTTTGCATGTCCGCAGAGAAACGTTCTTGGGTGGGGCATCATAGCCTTTCCACGCATAAGGATCAACGCCAGAAACAGGAACAATGCACCGACGGTCAGCATTCGCTGGACTCTCACCCTCCCGAATTGACCAAGGTAACAGCGACCAAGCATTACAGTAATGGCTCACCAAAACCCTGCGAAACGTATCGCCGCGGTTCTTACGCGATCGATGGAGCAGATACCCGTTGAAGAAGACTAATGTCCCCGTTGTAACTTCAACCGGCACCTCATCGGTGTCATCAAAACCGTAACTTTCCGCTGCAAAATCAAACTCATCTGGATTTTCATGAGACCGCTGCGGATAGAGATAGCCTTGACGATGTGAACCCGGAAGAACCCATAAACACCCGTTTTCGACTGTAGCATCATCCATCGCGATCCAAGCACCAATTAAGGAACGATCACGCGTCGGAATGTAGATTTCGTCCTGATGCCACGCCTGCCCCTGAAAATTTGGCGGTTTCACAAAAAGCATGGACTGCATGCACTTGACACTTCCGTCCCAATGCGGGAGATGCGCAGCGGCTATTTGGCTCAAGATACCGCAGATTTTTGGATGTTTGACGTACCTCTCAATGATTGGACTGACAAAATGCGGTTGATGAATACAGAGGATACGGCTGATCGCCTCAGCATCACTAACATCGTCAGGAAGCGGTTTTAGATTGTCGCACGGATGCCCGCCTTTCGCCAGCGTGACGGTGTCCTGCCGCAACTCCTCTATTTCATCAAGAGAGAGCAGATTCGGTACAACAAGATACCCGTTCTGGATAAAAAACTCGGTCTGCTCATCAGATACGATTTTCGGCACCTCAATCGGTGCACTTGCTTCAAAGTTCACGATTTCTCCTTGGAATGGTTATCAGTTTTCAGTCCGATTTTTCGCAGAAAAATCTTTCAGTTTTCAGAAAGAGACCTTTTGAATTGTCCCAACCCTCTTTTAACTGATAACTGATAACCGACAACTGACAACTATTCTTACTGAAAACTGACAACCGATAACTGATAACCACTAAAAAATCTAAACGCGATTGGCAAAGAACATTTCTGTTACTGCCAACGCAAAAACAACTAACATGAGATAGACCCATACATTTTGGTTCTTCTCAACATCCGCCTCATATTGCGCTATGAGTTCCGCAGCCGGTTTCTCCTCAACCAATTCGTCTGCAGCACCTTTCAGCATACTTGTTAGTTCCTCTACATCACGTGCCGCAAGGTCGGACTCAGTTGTGTCAACATTGACAATAAAGTAGTATGGTGCTGCACCAGACGTATGGACTGAGTAGATGCCCGGTACCGCGGTGTCAGCATAAAAAACACTGCCCTGCGAGGAAATTTCAGTAGGATTCTCATTGCGTTGTAAGCGAGTCTCAACGTTGTTTGGATTAAACACAGCGATTTCCGCATTCCGCGCAGCATCGCCATTTTCATCTTCCGAGATCTTCAGTTCAACGCTATCACCAACCTGATAATTCGGTGCAGCGTCCACATCCTTAAGCGCGAGATACTTAATAGTCTCATGCAGAAACGGCAGATAGACAGCACGAATCGGCAGATCGTTCCATTCCCGGTCTATTGTCGAGGTAAAACAGAGCACACGTCCCAAGGTCCCGTAAGGTTTCTCAAAGAGCGCGGGACTCCCATCATCATAAGCAGCAATGACGGTTGCATCCTTTGTAGGTACCGCCTGAAAAATTCTGTAAAACCGAGCCTTGCCAAAATCCCCGTGATTCGGCTCCTTGAACGGCACGAAAATCGGATGTTCATATTTCACCGTAGCGAGCACACGGAATTGTTCGCGATCCAGCGCATCACCCACGGCTTGCACAAAGTCACACGGCATTAATCCGGTCTCACCGCCAAGACCTTGTCTATAAACATCGGCATCAATATTATTGCCGACCGTTACAATCAGACCGCCACCCGCAGCGACATAAGCCTTCACACGCTCCGCTTCACCGGAAGAAAGTTCCGCAACATCCGCAAGGATCAGCACATCTACGCTTGCAAGCGTCGAGGCATTCGGGACCGAGACTGATTCGGCGAAATCAATTTGCACAGCATCACGCCCCGATACCAACGCCTTCTTCATGAAGAAAGTCTCTACAGTTTGATAGCGACCTCTCGTTCGCGGCCTTTCACGGACAGCATGGACTTTAATCGACCGTAGACTTTGCAAAGTAAAATACCGCTTGTTGTCAATACTGAGGGCATCCGCTGGCAGTTCAACCCAACCTGTATGTGTCGCCTCGTCTTGAAACTCAACCTTAAAAACAGCGTCCGCGAGATCATCTGGTTCAATATCAAGTTCAACACTATCAATCACATTGTCGTCTATAAAGAGACGCACTTGCAGATTTTCAACCGGTTCATCTCCGAAATTACGGACCCGCGCGACAAGCTGCGACGCTTTCTGTTCCTTTAAGATAACAGGCGGAACACTGATGTCTGTAATCGCATAATTCTGCGGTTTTCCAGCACCCACATCAACAAAGTTAATTTGGACATCAGGACTGAGTTTGTCCGTCTCAATAAAATTCTCCCACCCCCGCTTTTGCATATCTCCGACAAGATAAACCTGTTTCTCACCGATAGGAATAGACTGGAGGATTTCATCCGCCGTTTGCATCGCGTCCAAGTAATCCGTCCGCTCGTTAGTCGTCTCTGCGTTGTTCAAAGCCGTACGAATATGCGTAAACTCTGAACCAAGCGGCGCAACGACACGTGCAGTGTCGGACGAAAGAATGAGGCACGCAGCATCGGAGGCATCAAGCCCGTCCAGAATTTCGACTGCCGCTTTTCTCGCATTCTCAAGGACGCCTTCATACTGCATACTATAAGAGGTATCCAGAATAATAACAGCGTTCCGTTTGCCACCCGTTTTTTGCGTAAACTCTGGTGAATCGGCGAAAAATGGACGCGCAAATGCTAAACCGAGCAATGCCAACATCAGAATACGCATGAGCAGGAGGAGCAGCCGTTTCAACTTATGCCGCCGCACGTTCGTCTGATGCGACATCTGGATGAAACGAACAGTGCTGAAAATCAGCCGCCGCGCACGTTCCCGATTCAGCAGATGAAGAATGAGAGGGATGGATGCGCCTATCGCACCGGCTATAGCAAAAGAAGTTGTTAAGAAAGTCAAGCCAAACATTTTTAACTATTAAGTTTTGTTCCGTTTTTAGCGTCTTTAGTTACCAGTCTTCGGGGATCAGGTAAAAGAGATGTATGATAGTTCAAAACCCTCTTAACTGACAACTGATAACTGAAAGATTTTTTGAAAAAAAATCGTACTGACAACTATCCCCTTAGAGGACACCTTGCCGCTTAGCAAGATAAGAAGCGAGGGCAAGATCAATCGGGGTTGCTGTTGTTATGATGTTGTAATCAATATCCGCTTGTCGCAGCGCGAGCCTATAGGTATCCAGAAAGTCGTTGAAATTGCTCAGATAACTCTCCTGAATCGCTTGCGGGGTTGTGATAATCTCAGCGTCGTTTTCTGAATCAATAAATCGGATAAGTGCTTCCGAACTCCGTCCTGTCTCAAAGTTAGCAAACTCAAGCTCCTGTTGGGCAAGCACATGGAAGACGATAACTTCGTGTCCTTCATAACGGAGATGTTCTAATCCGGCGATGACCTCCTCATGATTTTCATCGTAGAGATCTGAGATGAAAAGTACCAATCCGCGTTTGGTAAGACGTTCAGCAATTTGATGGAGTGGCGTTCCCATCCTTGTATTTTTTGTTGTCTGTAACGTCTCCAATGTGAGCAAAATTGAGTGTAAATGTGATGTGCTACTTCGCGCTGGGAGGTACTGGCGAAGCGCATCATCAAAATAGGCGAATCCAACTGCATCGCGCTGCTTCGCCATAAAATAGGCAAGTGACGCGATGAGGAAACTCGAATATCTCAACTTCGTCAGCCTTGGTGCCCCTGCACCGTTTCCGTCTGTCGTGGCATCGTTTGTCTGCTCATCATCTGACGGATGCGCCATAGACTCGCTTGTATCTAAAAGCAGATAGCAATTGAGATTCGTCTCTTCCTCAAACTGCTTAATATAGTACCTATCCGTGCGGGCGTAGGCTTTCCAATCTATATGTTTAGTATCGTCTCCGGGCATATATTGTCGGTACTGTGAGAATTCAACACTAAACCCGTGATACGGGCTTTTGTGTAGCCCTGAGATAAAACCTTCCACAACGAATTTCGCAATTAATTCAAGATTCCCAATTCGGGCAAGGATTGTTGGATCTAAAAATGTGCGGCCGACTGTCGAACTCTGTTGCATCTGTTTTTAATAGTTATCAGTTGTCAGGAGAATGGTTTTCAGTTATCGGTCATCAGTTGTCAGTTACAAGACGGGCTCGTTAAACGAAAACCTCTTAACTGACAACCGAAAGGTTTTTTTGAAAAAAAAACCGTACTGACAACTGACAACTATTTATTCCTTTCTCAAAATAAGGAGCGTCAGGTCATCAAACTGATCCGCTTCTCCCTGGAATTCCATGACAGCGTTGTGAAGGTACTTGCGGATACCCTCGGCAGATTCATCCTTGCATGCTTTTGATGCCTCCACAAGCCGCTCCTCTTCATAATAGTCATCTTCAACGTTGACAGTTTCTGTGACACCATCTGTATAATACACAATGACATCACCACTGGCGAGTTGGACATGTTCTGCTTCATAGTCGGCAATGCTTGAAACCATATCGTTCGGAAACATTCCGAGCGGAATACCGCCAACATCCTCACCCAACCACTTGTAGGTGCCATCCTTTCTGATGAGTAACGGTGGATTATGCCCCGCATTGAGCGTCGTAAGAATATCTGTTTCCGGGTTAAGATGGCTGTAGAAGAAGGTCGCATATTTCTCTTCTGTCCCGCTGGCGTAAAGGAGCGAGTTCAGGATCATCGCCATAGTGGCGATTTCGGCGTACAAGGAAGACTGGTTAGGTGTCTCTTGTTCAACACTTTCTGCGCGCGACAATTCCGAGATAAGCCCCGCGCGAAGCGTTGCCATGAGCAGTGCCGCTTGCATCCCCTTGCCAGAAACATCCGCAATTGCAAGACCCCAATGTCCCGTAGGCAAGGCGATACAATCATAATAGTCACCACCGACGGGACCGCGTGGCTCATAATGTCCCGCAACCTCATATCCCGGAATATCTGGCAGTGTCTCTGGGATGAGGTTCACCTGGATTTTGCGCGCCTCCTCCATTTCTGCCTGTAACTGACGCGCCTCAAGTGCCTCCTGATGGAGCTGAGCATTCTCAATCGCAACACCTGCTTGTTTCGCAAAGGAATCAAGGAGGATTACATCTTCATCCGTAAAGGAGGTAATTCTGCCACCGCGTTCCTCCTTGTCACCAACAACAAGGACCCCCAAAATATCACCATCACGCCCAGGAATAGGAACAGCCATCAAATTTTTGCCCCCAAAAAGGGTGTCGAATTTAGGTAGACAATGCCCCGGTATTCCTTCTTTAACGACAGATTTCAACACTTCTACGGACATCGCTTCTTCGGATAGCGGTGTGTCCTCACCATAAGAAATAACAAGTCCATTCGTGTTATCCTGCACCGTGCTATTTTCAAGCAAGTTCTCTGGAAAGGCATAGTGCATTTCAAGTGCCTGTTGCTCGGTGTCCGTAAGCATAAGGGCACCAGCGTTAGCGTCAAGCAGCGAGACAGCTTGCTGGACCACTTGTTCTGCAGCCGCCTCTGGTTGTAGCAGTTGACAAATTTGCGGCGCACTTTCAGCGAGCATGAACAACCGAAACTTTTCGCTCTGGATGCCCTCCACCATCTGCGAATAGGCAATGGCAATCGAAATTTGGTGTGCAAGCGTTGTCAGTAACTCCTTCTCCCAAGTCTCTAATGCATCTCTTGCCAAAAATTTGCCCAGACCTATCATGCCCAAAAATTCGTCTTGAATTTTTAGCGGAATCCAAAGACGTATATCAATCGTTTCGGACAACTTGGCACTCCGAGCGAAAAATGGTTTAAGAGCATCAGGAGGCGCGGTGTTCTCTATGAACGGATGTTTCAGCAAAGCTTCTAATTCATCTGGCTCAACAAGAATTGACGAGAATGTCTCGTCAGGTGTCGCCGCTACAACATCAAGATTTTGACCCGTTGAATGATAACGCAGTATTGCACCACGCCGGATCTGTAAAGTGCCGAGTGTGATACGGAGATAGGT
>VXXH01000607.1 GCA_009835515.1 Candidatus Poribacteria bacterium | reverse complement strand
TTACTTAACACCTGTATTCGTAATTTCCAGTATCGCTATTGTTGTCTTTATTATCGGATCTCTCATTTTCCAAGAAGGTGCGACCAAACTCTTTGGGGATCTTCGGGTTTGGCTTACCACGAACCTTGATTGGCTGTTCATGATCTCTACCAACCTTGTTTTTCTTTTCTGTCTGGTCGTAGCGTTTTCTCCACTTGGAAAAGTGCGTCTCGGAGGCACAGACGCAAAACCCGAATACTCTTACCTAACTTGGCTTGCTATGATCTTTGCAGCAGGCGTGGGTATTGGGCTTCTCTTCTTTGGCGTTTCGGAACCGGTTACGTATTTTCAGGGTGGTAACTATTCGCCACTGGGGACAGAGACGGTTTATGATCCAGGGACGGAATACAACGCCGGAAATGTGCCCGACGCTGGGGATCCCAAGGTTCAAGCAGCGGCTTCCTTGGGTATAGCGACGACGGTCTTCCACTGGGGACTCCAAGGGTGGGCGATCTACGGTGTTGTTGGACTTGCCCTTGCATTTTTCGCCTATAATCGGGGTCTACCGCTCCTCATCCGTTCTGCTTTTTATCCGATATTCGGTGACCGGATATGGGGGTGGCCCGGACACATCATTGACACCTTCGCTATATTCGCGGGCATCTTTGGACTCGCGACCTCGCTCGGTTTAGGGGTACAGCAGGTGACTTCTGGTCTTAACCATCTGTTTGGAATACCAGTGAACCCCGTCACCATGGTTCTCCTAATTGTCGGGATTACCTCCATCGCGCTGATCTCGGTGATGACAGGTATTAATGTCGGTATCAAACGTCTCAGTCAATTTAATATAATTCTCGCCTTTTTATTACTCGCGGCTATTATCCTTCTCGGTCCAACGCTCTACATTCTTCGGACGCTTTTCACCGGACTTGGCACCTATGTTATGAAGATTGTCCCGCTCAGTAACTGGATCGGGCGCGAGGACACCGGCTTCTTTCACGATTGGACAACGTTCTACTGGGCATGGTGGATCGCTTGGGCACCCTTCATTGGCACCTTCATTGCTCGCATTTCAAAGGGACGCACGGTTCGTGAGTTTGTCATCTTCGTTCTTCTGCTACCGACGCTGTTATGCTTAATCTGGTTTAGTGCTTTTGGTGGCACTGCTATTCACCAGTTCCTCGCTGAGGGTTACACGGGCGTAACTGAAAATGTTGAGACATATACTTATGAACTTGCCCTGTTCAAAATGTTTGAAGGACTCCCGTGGACAACACTGCTCTCCTGCGTCGCTATGACGTTAACAATCATTTTTTTCGTTACTTCGTCGGACTCCGGTTCTTTGATTATTGACATCATCGCAGCCGGTGGTAAGGTTGACGCGCCGGTACCGCAACGTGTCTTTTGGTGTACTGTGGAAGGTTTAGTCGCTATCGCCCTGTTACTTGGCGGCGGGCTAAAGGCGTTACAAGCTGCTTCCCTTGCGACGGGCTTCCCTTTTGCGATTGTGCTATTGGGAATGGGTGTCTGTGTCTGGATTGGGCTTAGTAAAGAAGTCCGTCAATCTGAATAACAATCGACTGTCAGCAATCGGCAGTCGGAAGAAGGGGTGTCGGTTCTCGGCGCGCGGTTAAGAGGTTTGATTGCGTCAAGCACCTCTTAACCAACCGTCGAAAGCCGAAAACCGAAAGCCAATAAATATGAACGCAACAGAACTTGAATTTGAAAAATCACTCATTGAATTAGAACATCATCTCGTGCAATTGGAGACCTTCGCGCAAGAACATCCTGAATTGGACCTCACCGAAGGGATTGATGCGCTAAAGCAAAATGCGGATACGCTTACAAAGCAGACATTCCAAAAACTCAGTCGCTGGGATAAAGTGAGGTTAGCGCGTCACGCGCAACGTCCACAAGCCTCCTTCTATATCAACGCGCTCCTTGATGAACCTACCGAGATTCACGGCGATAAGTTGTACGGCGACGATCGCGCACTTATCGGTGGTTTCGCATGGTTTGATGGACAACCGCTCGTCTATCTCGCACAGCAAAAAGGCACAAACCTTGAAGAGCGACAGGAGATGAATTTTGGATACACGCACCCAGAAGGTTATCGAAAAGCAAGACGGCTGATGCAATTGGCGAATAAGTTCAATCGCCCTATTATCTGTTTTGTTGATACACCGGGCGCGCACTTCGATCTCCGTTCCGAAGAATATGGACAAGCAATGGCGATCGCTGAAAATCTCGCTGAGATGATGCAGCTGCGTGTGCCAATCCTCGTTGTTATTATCGGTGAAGGTGGAAGCGGCGGGGCGTTGGCAATCGCAGTCGGGAACCGTGTATTGATGATGGAGTACGCCGTCTACTGCGTGGCACCCCCTGAAGCCTGTAGTGGCATTGTATGGAAAGACAAAGGCGAGCATGCTCCAGAGGCAACCGAAGGCTATAAACCGACTGCCCCTGATCTGCTCAAGTTAGATGTCATTGACCAGGTCATCCGTGAACCGCTCGGCGGTGCACACAGGGATCCAGAAGCCGCAGCACGCAGTGTCAGACGCGCCATACGCAAGCATCTCGCAGAATTGATGCAGATGACCCCTCAGCAACTTGTCCAACAAAGATATGAACGGTATCGGCACATCGGGCTTTACGGCGAAAATTCTGCTGCATAGGTTAATACGCACCACATGAAAATAAGAACGATTACTACGGGCATTCCATTGCCTTTTTCTCCTTACCAACTTCAACGTGCAGCAAGATTTAACGCCGCCTGTCAAACCTACTTTGAAGCGAACAGTTACGAAGTCCAAACAACACGCGTAAGTTGCCAAATCTGGGATGAAGCACGGGATATAGATACAATCCTTACGTTAGAATCCGATGCCCAAGCATTGGGAATTGAATTCCTTAACTTGGGAACAATCCTACCTGAGAAACGCCACACGGAAACGCATCTCGCGCGTGTCTCTGATGTAATTGTCGAAAGTGAGATGCTTTTCGCCACCGTCACTCTTACGACACAATCTGGAGGTATGGCATCGGACATCGCTGAAAACACCGCTGACATCATTCGGCAGATCGCGTGTCGAACCGATGCTGGCTATGGAAATCTCCGCTTCGCAGCGTTGATGAACTGCCCGCCAAATACACCCTTCTTTCCAGCGGCGTACTGGCACGACACTCGGACGAATTTCAGCATCGGATGGCAGGCGATAGATCTTGTACAAGAGGCTTTCACAGATGCCCCGAATTTAGAAATTGGTTTGCAGAACCTGAAAACGGTCATGGAGGCAGAAGGAGAAAAAATTGTTGCACTTGCACAAACGTTGGCACAGGAATGGGGCATAAAGTTTGTTGGTATAGACGCATCGCTTGCACCGATGGGCGACGAAAGCATCGCTTACGCTATGGAACAACAACTCCCGGGTTATTTTGGCGAGCGCGGTACATTAACAGTCGCCGCCGGTCTGACCCGTATACTCCAATCCCTCGAACTGCCACTCTGTGGATATTCGGGATTAATGCTCCCTGTCCTTGAAGATGTTGGCTTGGGCGAGCGAAGTGAAGCAGGCTATTTTAACCTTGACAGTCTCCTCCTTTATTCTACTGTCTGTGGCACTGGATTGGATACCATTCCTATCCCCGGGGATGCTTCGACATCTCAGATTGCCGCGATTCTAACGGATGTCGCCACGCTCTCCATACAACTAAGCAAGCCGCTATCGGTACGCCTTTTTCCGGTTCCGGGATGCAACGCAGACTGCATGACAGAATTTGATTCCCCCTATCTAACAAACACCACAGTGATGCAGATTTGAATGGGCCCCTCCAAAGACTCCACTACTGACAACTGATGACTGAAAACTGACAACTCCTAAAACTTTTTCGCTTGCCAATTGTCAAATCTTTTGGTAAGATGCTGCGAACGAAATTTTGAGAGTATTGTCTATCTAATTGATATGCACATCGGAGGAAACTCACAATGTATATGCGGCATTGGTTACAGAGTCCTTCAAGCCTAACACACGGCAACATCATTAAACGTGAGATTTTTAGCAAACGTACAGAGGACTCCGCAGACAAAGAGGGCGCGATTCTCAGATATGTTGACAGCTTCTCTCGGTGCTACCTTGAACCGAGGATCGCTTCTGTGCCTACGGCACTTGATGACAGGCAGCTGATTTTTTATATCGTTGACGGTTCCGGTACATTTGAGGCGGGAGACTTGAAACAACAAGTTACAGAGGGAGATGCAATCTTAGTCCCACCGGGACTCAACCATGTCTTGGAAAATTCGGAGCGCACGCCGTTAGAATTTCTGATGTTGGAGGAGGTACTCTCGGAGGGCGTGGCAGCCCCGCGCAAGGATGCACTGATCCGCAACTACCGGGAACGTCCTTTGGGACAAGGACATTGGACGCATCTCGTACATCCGATTTTTGGTCCGGACGACGGCTTGGTGACGCTACATTCAGTCCTAATGGTACGGATTGAAGCGATGCAAACGCCTGATACGCACGGACACGGTCCCGATATGGACGAGGTGTGGTACATGCTCGAAGGCAACGGCATCCATGTTGTCAGCAGGAATGTATACCGACAGATGCCGGGCGATGCTGTCTCTGTGGCTTCGTCTAACCCAGGGCATAGCCTAATCAATGACACAGATGAACCGCTCAAGACTTTCTATTTCGCACGCTACGACCGCTAAAGGGAATAACTATGGCTGACAAACCACACGTTCTGCTTATCTCAACTGACCATTGGCCCAACTCACTTTTAGGGGTCAGCGGACATCCCGCTATCCAAACACCGACGCTTGATTCGATCGCGCGAGCCGGCACCCGCTTCACGCGCGGATACAGCGAATGCCCTGTCTGCGTCCCTGCACGAAAAACCTTGATGACCGGTGCAACAACGAGGACCCACAAAGACAGGGTTTTCAACGATCGGAAGGGAATAGATGGACTTCCGACAATCGCGCAGACGTTTCGCAACGCAGGATACCAGGCTTATGCCGTCGGTAAGCTGCACGTCTATCCGCAACGAGACCGCATCGGATTTGATGATGTACTTTTAGGTGAGGAAGGTAGATTACAATACGGCGCGATTGACGACTATGAACTCTTCCTCGGTGACAGAGGCTATGCCGGTCAGCAGTTCGCACACGGGATGTGCAACAACGATTACCTCAACAGGCCTTGGCACCTCCCCGAAGACTGCCATGTTACGAACTGGAGTACGCAGCAGATGGTACGGATGATTAAACGCCGAGACCCCACCCGTCCCGGATTCTGGTACCTCTCCTATTGCCACCCGCATCCGCCTTTGGCACCGCTCCAGTGTTATATGGACATGTATCGCAATATCGACGTGGATATGCCCTATTATGGCGAATGGTCAAAGCAGAGCGAAGATCTCCCTTTACCAATAAAAGGACGGCAGAAACAGGACGAACACTTTAATGAAGACTTGGTCCGTTCGGCACGTCAAGCCTTTTACGCGCTTTGTACACACATCGACCATCAGTTGCGGGTCGTTATCGGCACACTACGAGAGGAAGGCTTGTTGAACAACACGATTCTGCTGTTCACATCCGATCACGGTGATATGCTCGGAAATCATGGGATGTGGGCAAAACGGCTCTATTATGAAGATTCCGCCAACGTCCCGATGCTCCTCGTCGGCACCGCAGGCGATGAACGCGTAGGACATCACAGAGTTGATGACCGGCTCGTCGGATGGCAAGATGTGATGCCGACGCTCCTCCGCCTCGCAGGGATCGAGATTCCAGATACCGTGGATGGAACCCCAATGGTAGGCGATGAAAAACGGGAGTGGTTGTACGGCGAATGTGGCGAAGGTGGAAGTGCGACCCGAATGATTCATGACGGACGCTTCAAGCTCATCTACTACGCTACCGGTAACTACCGACAACTCTTCGATCTGGAAGAGGATCCACGAGAGTTAAACGACCTCGCCGATTCGCCAGCACACGCCGAAATCCTTGAGCGATTAACGGAGCTCCTGATAGGTGAACTCTACGGTAGCGATGAAAAATGGATTGAAGATGGCAAACTTGTCGGTCTGCCTGACCGTGAGTATCGTCCTTCTGCGAACCGATCCTTATCGGGTCAACGCGGACTTCACTGGCCCCCACAGCCATCTGTAGGGCGTTAGGTAAAACTTATGAAAGTCTTGACAAAATTTCAGGAATCAATTATATTATTTAGTGGAATCTCTTCGTTAGGGCATAACTCGCAAGCCCATATTTGTTAATTATGCGATTAAGCATGAAAGGAAAATAGATGTTAGCAGAAATACGTCAAAGAGAAGGGGTCATCGTTATTCGACCCACCGGACGCATGATCGGTGCAGCAAATGCTGAAATTCGAGAGCAGATTAATGAGGAACTCGAGGAGCATTTTGATTCTCCGAAGGTTATCTTTAACCTTGAAAACGTCACCCGTATGGACAGTAGTGGGCTTGGCACGCTCGTCTCTGTGAACGTGACTGTCTCTCGTAAAGGCGGACGTACAGCACTTGTCAATGCCGGTGCGCATATCCGCAACCTTCTTATCCTCGGCCGCTTAATGACTGTCTTTGAGACTTACAACAGCGAAGAAGAAGGAATCCTCGCGCTTACCTCTGAAGAGAGTTAATGGACACGATAGAGCCATTTAGTTCCCTATTTACGCGGCTGTAGTTAAGACTGAATGGCACCGACGACATGGAGCCATACCTTTCGCGTCTACGCGAATTTTTGAGAGGAAACCAAGATACGAAAAAAGGAAATTTATGGCAAATCAGAATCTTCCAACGTTTACCGTCAACGCCGGTTTCCATGATCGAGATGGATGCCCGGTCAGTGTTAACGTTGACCATCCCGGTGTGAGCCAACTTCACGATCATCCTGTCACCTTGACAGATGTCGAATCCGGTGGCACTATCTCAGCGCAATGCTACGCCAACGAGGACGGTATTACAACCTTAAACTGGATACTTGATGGACTCGCCGCTGGTGAATCGCGTACCTATACCCTTTCAGAGGGAAGCGTTGCTGGCGAATCAGGTGTCCAACTAAATGAAGAAGCCGAAACTATCGCCGTCACACTCAATGACCGCCCCTTTACAACGTTCCGCTATGCGACTTCTAACAACAAGGGGCAATTCCGACCCTACTTTTTCCCTGTCCTCGGTCCCGATGGACGCCAGGTAACGCGCGGTGAAACAAGCGAGGTCTCGAAAGATCACGTGCATCACCGTTCACTCTACGTCGCTTATGGCGAGGTTAATGACGTGGATTTGTGGGGTGAAGGGAGCAATTCTGGAAGAGTCGTCCATCAAGATTTCGCGCAAAAACAGGGTGGGGCTGTCGTCGGTAGGATTTATACACATAACAATTGGGAGACACAGTCCGGTGATGTCTTGATGACGGATAAGCAGAACTTCCGAATCTATAACCTTCCTGAGGATGCTGCACTTATCGATTTGGATCTCAGTTTCATCGCTTCGGCGGGGGACGTTCATTTCGGAGATACCAAAGAAGGCGGTATTATGTCGATTCGAGTGCATCCGTCGATGAACGCTTCTGATGGCGGAAAGATTGAGAACGCTTTTGGCGGGATCAATGAGGCGGAAACTTGGGGAAAACGGGCGAATTGGTGTGATTATTCTGGCGTTGTTGACGGAACACCTGTCGGGATTGCTGTGTTCGATCATATTGTCAATCCACGCTATCCGACATATTGGCATGTGCGTAACTACGGGTTAATGGGCAGCAATATCTTCGGTGGCGGTACCTTTGAAAGCGACCCTGCTAAAGATGGCTCCTACACGCTCAAACAGGGTGAAGAGATGGACTTCCGGTTCCGCGTCCTGATCCATGCTGGTGATGCAACTGTTGGGAAGGCTGGACAGAAATATCACGATTTCATCAACCCACCCGCTGTTGAGGTTTCCTAACCGCGAAACTTATACCAAGATGGCTGTCAGCCGTCAGAAAGAAAACTCCGAAGGTTTCCGAGAACCAGTCCGCTGATAGCCAATACACGGAGATTCATATATGCCGATCCCAACGATTCATGTCGGATGTACCCATTTCGCGCATGGTCGTCTACAAGCACAAGTCAATTCACACGGGCTGGAACCTGTTGCGTGCGTGGACATCAACCTTGAAGCCGCCCGGGAAGGGGTGTCATCAATAAACGGTGCGCCTGAAGGCTTAGAGGCACGTATCTACACAACCATAACCGAGGCGAAAGAAAAACACGATGCCCAGGCGTGTCTCATCTATGCTTCCACAACTGTTCATGCCAAGTTAATTGTCGAAAGCCTGAACCTCGGTATGCATACCCTCTGTGTCAAACCCATCGCAACAACACAAGCAGAATTCCACGACATTATTCGTGCACATAAAGCAAATCCCGGTTTAATGCTTGTTCAAGGGCAGAACAAACGTTGGAACCCCGCCGCCGCGAAAATGCGGGAATGGCTCCGCGAAGATGGTGGTATCGGTGAAATGTTAGCCGGGGAGTGCCGATTCTGGATCCGACAAAATCTGTACACTGGCCCCGATTCCCGACAACCTGATGCCTATGTGGATGGTCTCTTTTTCCATGCAGGCTGCAGCCATCAACTCGATCAACTCGTCGCAGCGAAGGGGCTCCCGAAATACGTTACCGCGCATATCCACAACCGCCGTGATCCTGAACTTGGGCAAATTGAGGCATGGGGGACAGCAGGTGGAAACGCACTCATGGAATACGCAAACGGCGCGCCTTTCTCTTATGCTGGCACGCGCGCCGGGCATGCCGGTCCCTTCGGTTGGAGTGGAAGTTGGAGTTTCCACGGTGAAGAGGGAGATATCCGACGAGACGCAGGACACCTCCAACTTTTCCGACTCGGCGAAAACATTGAAGATTTAACGCTCCAAGATTTGCATGCGGGACTCATAGAAGACGATCGGCTGCAATTCGATGCCTTCGCACAAGCGATTGCCAACGGCACAGATCGAGACTGGATGCAGGACACAACACTCGGCACATGGATACTCATGGAAGCCTGCAATGAGTCAGCGCGGACGCACGAACGGGTTGATGTAGAAGCGTTTGCTAAGAAGATGCTTGCTTGATTAGTTATCAGTTGTCAGTTGTCGGTTGGTTATTGGGAACTATTCGTGAAAAGGTTTTAACTTATCCAACCACCTCTTAACCGACTATTGATCGCCATTTTGAAAATGGAGGCTTTTTATGCAATCTCCACACGGCTCAGCGTTCCGTCCGTCTGTGATGGGTCGGAACGGGATGGTTACATCTGGACATGTGCTTGCTTCACAGGCAGGCATCCAGACGATGATGGCAGGCGGTAACGCTGTAGATGCGGCTATTGCCACTGCTGCTGCACTCGGTATGGTTGAACCTGCTGGCTCTGGGGTCGGTGGCGACGGCTTTATTCTTATCTATTGGGCGGAAACGGGACAAGTCGAGGCAGTCAATGGAACTGGACCGGCACCACGCGCCGCCACTCGAGAAACCTACCTTCAAGACGGTGGGATCCCGATGAAAGGCATACGGAGTGTGTCAGTACCCGGAATTGTTGACGCATGGCTCCTCGCGCATGAACGTTACGGGGCACTCAAATTAGAGGATGTTTTCGCGCCCGCAATTTCGCTCTGTGAAGAAGGATTTCCTGTGAGTCATAGACTTGCGGGTGGGCTTAAAGGCGAGAACGCTCGTTTCGCTGCCGAACCTGACAGTCGCGCTATTTTTACAAACGATGGTGAACCGATCCCCGCTGGTCAATTCATCGCCAACCCTAATCTCGGTGCAACACTCCAAAAAATCGCAAAACATGGCAGAGATATATTCTACAAGGGTGAAATCGCCAAAACTATCGGTGAATTCAGTCGTGCCTACGATGGACTCTTGACCGCTGAAGATCTCGCTGACTTCCGCGCACATTGGGCTGACCCGATACAGGTCAACTACCGCGGATACGAAGTTTATGAGATGCCTCCAAATTCGAGTGGGCATATCTTGCTCCAAGAATTGAACATGGTTGAGCTATTTGATTTGCAAAATTTGGGATGCAATACCGCTGAAAGCGTGCATCTGATGGTTGAAGCGAAAAAACTCGCCTTTGCTGACCGCGAAAAATATATGGCAGACCCAGAATGGGTGGATGTTCCGATAGAAGGAATGTTATCCAAATCCTATGCCGCCGAACAAGCCGAACGCATTGACTTGGAGAAAGCCGCTTTCGATGTACCAGCTGGCGGTCCAGAAGCACACGAAGATACGACCTGTTTCTGCACCGCTGATCGCGCAGGCAACCTCGTCTGTATTCTGCAAAGCATCCAATCAGGTTTCGGTTCCAGTCTGGTTGCTGGGGACACAGGTGTTCTCTTGAACAATCGCATGACCTATTGGCATTTGGAAGAGGGACATCCGAACTGCTTGATACCGGGTAAACGCGTCCGTCATACGATGAATCCTGTCATTGTTACCAAAGACGGTCAACCGTTCTTAGCGTGTGGCACCCCCGGCGCGGATACACAGGTCCAGACGAACCTACAACTCGTTACACATATCCTTGATTTCGGCATGACACCGCAAGAAGCGGTCTCTGCACCGCGTTGGCGTAGTTTACAGAACCCGATGGAATCGACTATTCCCCACACCTGTTCTAATGACCTTCAGTTAGAAAACCGATTCCCTTCGGATACCAAGGACGGATTAGCCGGTAAAGGACATGAACTCCAAATTGTTGGGGATTGGGGTGGCCCCGGAAGTGCGCAGGCGATCATGGTCGATCCCGAATCTGGTGCCCTCATTGGCGGTTCCGATCCGCGAACAGATGGATATGCTGTCACATTTTAGCGGAATTGTTCTCCGTATAAAGCAAGATTTAAACTGTGAAACAAAAATGTTGGCGTGCTAACAATATTCATGGTAGATTACCCAAAATATACTGCCACAATATCATTATTGGGTTA
Organism: Candidatus Poribacteria bacterium; assembly: GCA_009835515.1. GTDB lineage: Bacteria > Poribacteria > WGA-4E > WGA-4E > WGA-3G > WGA-3G. The sequence goes on along the minus strand of VXXH01000607.1, from coordinate 1,593 downwards.
AAACCCTCGGAGGCTGATTATGAATAGCAGCACTACGAGAATCGTTACACACGCGGTTCTTATGATAACCTTTTGCCTTGTAGCACCACAGATTTGGGGTGCCGATACTGTCCTTCTTGAAGAAGATTTTGAGGACGTGACACTCGAAGCCAGTATAATGGAACAGATTAAAGATAAAGATGTTTGGTCAGGCACACCCCCTGAAGGCTGGGAAATTACAAACGAAAATCCCAAAGACCTCGGAATGCCTGAGTGGAGAACTTGGGCGATTGTTGACCTTGAGTGGTGGACACGAACAGCGGAAGACCAGCGGCGTAGTGAGTTCACAGGTGTACACAATGATGGCAAAGGCGTAGGCAAAGGAGCGGTTTCTGACCCTGATGAGTGGGACGATTGGGGCGGAAATGGCGACCCTGACGCGCTGAGTCGTTGGAATGGCCACTTAATTACCCCACCCATTAAAATCAAGGGTGCAGCAGCAAAATCGCTTGTTCTAACATTGGATTCGAGTTGGCGACCTGAAGATACCCAAACTGCTGAGATAACAGTGAGTTTCGACGGCGGTAAGGAAGAGCGGATCCTGCTTTTCGAGAGCGTCGGTATTGACGCAGGCGCGCATACGCTTGTCACGATTCCTACGCTTAAGCTAAAAGAGGAAAAGTTAAACGATGGGGAACAGATAAACGAAACGTTAGAAATCCCGATCGACAACCCCGCCGGTGCTGCTGAGATGACTATTAGTTTCGGTGTCATCGATGCACAGAATGATTGGTGGTGGGCAATAGATAATATAAAGCTCATCAGCACCGCTTTTGCTGTAGAACCAAGAGATAAATTAGCAGTGAAATGGGGAAAAATAAAATCTTTACAATAGACGCCTTTGCCAAATTGTGGGTGACTCAGCAGGGCTTACAATTCGGTAAAGATGACTTGAAAAGAGTGATGCACTCCCTTTAATTAAGTGTATCACTCTTTTGTGTCTTGGAGAAAAAAGTTATGAAAATATTAGTCACAGGTGGCACAGGTCGCATTGGATCGAACCTCGTTAAAAAATTATTGGAAAAAGGACACGATATCCGCAGCTTTGTTTATCCGGGCGATGTCAATCGTATCGGCAGATGGGATGGCGCGGAACGCGTTGAGACTGTCCTCGGCGACTTGCGCGAATATGAGGATGTAAAAAAGGCGGTTGAAGGTGTTGATGCCATTTACCATATCGCCGCCTTCGGGGGACCCTTCAATAACCGTGAGTACTTAGCTATCAACGGCATGGGGACACTCAACATTTTGGAGTGTATCCGTGAGTGCAATCCTAACATTCACCGCCTCGTCTATGCCTGTACCGAAGCGATCTATTGGGAACTCACTGAAAAAGGTAGATTTTTCAATGAACCCATCACAGAGGACATGGTTGCGAAGTACCATCATATGCCCTATTTCCTTACCAAGTGGATCGGCGAGGAATTGTGCATGACCTATCACCACCAATACGGTGTGCCTTCCACGGTTTTCCGCTTCACAACCGTCATTGAACCGAGCGAATTCCTCAATGAGGATGGGTTACCAAAACTATTCGTCTTCAGTCCGATCTAT
>VXXH01000720.1 GCA_009835515.1 Candidatus Poribacteria bacterium | reverse complement strand
GGGGATTTAGTCTGGGAATAGACTGGATTTAGTCTGGGGTTAGACTAAATCCGTTCCTTGTATTACATTTCCATTCCTTGTATTACATTCCGAACCTACCGGGCCTGGTACCAAGACGGTTATTTTTTCTAAAATTGACACCTATGATGCGGTTGCAAACCGAACCTACCGGGCCTGGGGGTCTAAAGCAGGTCGCTTATGGGGTTTTTGCTTGGAGTGTTTTTGCTTGGGTATTTCTGCGTATTGCTTGGGTGTTTCTGCGGATTTCTTCAAGTACGCCGCAAAATTGGACAAAAAACCGAAAACTAAATAGTTCTGATGATTAATTTGACTTGCGGGAGGTTGTATGGTAGGATAATAGCAAAACAACAGCAGGAGGGTGCTATACATGACACTAATATCTATGTTTGAAGACGCAGTTCAACAATACGGCAATAAACCCGCCTTGGCGCACAAACCGAAAGGTGGCACCTATCAAGACATCTCTTACACCGAACTCGGCGAATCGGTGGATGCTTTTAGTAGAGGACTCAACGCGTTAGGAGGAGAAAAAGATGATCGGGTCGCGATCCTATCGGAGAATCGTCCTGAGTGGGCAATTACGGACTTTGGTAGCCTCAAAGTGGGTGCGATAACCGTGCCGATGTTTTCAACGCTAACCGCAGCACAGGTTGGCTATATCCTGAAAGATTCCGGTGCAAAAATTATTTGTGTGTCCACGGAAAAGCAGTTGGAAAAAGTAAGTGCTATTCGAGATGAGGTCCCAACGCTTGAACAGATAATTATCTTCGATCCTATTGAAGGTGAAACGCCAGAAGGCGTTATCCAATTTGATGCAGTCTGTGAGTTAGCGGGTGAGGAAAGTGATAGCACTGCGAGCGAAGATGACATCGCAACAATTATCTATACGTCAGGCACGACGGGCAATCCAAAAGGGGTTATGCTGACGCATGCGAATTTTATTTCTAATGTAGAGGCGTGCAAATCGCTGATTGATGTCAGTGAGACGGATGTGTTGTTATCGTTCCTGCCGTTATCGCATGTGTTTGAACGGCTCGGTGGCCATTACGTACCACTGTTTTCCGGTGCGCAGATTGCTTATGCGGAGAGTACATTCACGGTGGCGCAGAACATGAAGGAGGTCGCGCCGACGGTGATGCTGAGTGTGCCGAGACTCTACGAAACGATGCATGAGCGGATCCTACGTGCGGTGCAAGAGGGTTCGCCTGTCAAACAAAAAATTTTCCACTGGGGTGTCTCCGTCGGTTCAGCAGTGAGTTCCGCAATTCAACAGGGAAAAAATCCGTCTGCGATTTTGCGATTACAGCAAGGTATTGCTGACAAACTCGTCTTTGCGAAGTTGAAGGAAGCAACTGGCGGAAAACTACGGTTTTTCGTCTCAGGTGGTGCGGCGTTACCACAGTCAATTGCTGAATTTTTCCATGCAGCGGGGATTTTGATTTTAGAGGGGTATGGATTAACGGAAACCTCGCCTGTTATCAGCATGAACCATCCGGGAAAATGGAAGTTTGGAACCGTCGGTGCACAGGTCCCTGGTATAGAGGTACAGATTGCCGAAGACGGTGAGATCCTCACCCGTGGCCCACACGTCATGAAGGGCTATTTCAACAACGACACTGCGACGGCAGAGGTCATTGACGCAGACGGATGGTTTCACACGGGTGACATTGGTATTATTGACGCAGATGGGTTCGTTAAGATTACTGACCGAAAGAAGAATATCATCGTGCTTTCCAACGGTAAGAATGTCGCGCCCCAACCGATTGAGAGTGAATTGGTGAGAAGTCCGTTCATCAGTCAGGTTATGGTCATCGGTAGCGAACGCAAAAATCTTGCGGCGTTGATCGTCCCGAATTTTGATGCGCTCAAAGCGTGGGCATCTGAGAACGGCATCAACGCGACAGATCTACCAGCGATGCTTCAGGCGCGTGAGGTGCAACAGCACATTCAAAGCGAAATTCGGAATCATCTGACCGATTTCGCGGATTTTGAGCAGGTGCGACGGTTTACATTGCTCGACAAGGAGTTTTCACAGGAAGATGATGAGATGACACCGACGCTGAAATTGAAGCGGAATGTTATTATTGAAAAGTATGGCGATGCGATAGACGGGATGTATCCGGAGGATTCTTAGGTGGTGGAAGACTGGAAGGATGGACGATCAGAAGATTGGAAGCACAAGATAAGTGCGATGTCAAGCGTGTGGTGCAGTCCAAATCGGCGATGACGATGGCGGTTAAGAGCATACAAACGTGGAGGACGGCGTTTGTTTATTTTTTTGGTTCTGTTGCAAGATATTTCGGATGTGGCTGAATGTCCGGCGGATAGTGGATCTTCCAGATTTTGACATCGGCGGAGTCATCTCTGTCTGTCGGGTAAACAGGCACAAAGAGGTCGGGGATATCGCCTCGGATGTATAAGCGAACCGCAAGGCTGCCCCAACCGACTCTGGGAATATAGTAGGCAGCGGATGGTTCTTGGTAGGCATCAAAAATAATAACGACACCGCCGTGTTCATTTTTATTTTTAGAGGTGACCCGCCGCTTGTTGATAAGGGCAACAGCAGGGAGATTCACGGTTTCGCCTGTTTTCAGTTCTGCTTTGACAGTCAACGTTTTTTCTGTCATATCAAAGTCAACAGATTCCAGAGGTATATTGGCGTGATTGCCAGGTGCTGCGCGGTATTTCATCTCCTTCGGCAGTTGCCGCTGGAGAGGTGTGATGGTAAACAAGATGTCTCCGTTTTCATCACTGCCGATGTTAGAATAATTTCTGGCCTTGAAGATGACATCACCTACGTATAATAGGAGATGTGTCGCTTCGTGAGTTTTTAGGAATTCAAGTGCCTCTCGCTCGGACTGTGCACAGAAAACATGACGATTGTAGAGATGTATCCAATGCTGGAGGTAATGGTCTTGGTCGATAATTGTTTTCACACCGCCGAGAACATTGAGTTGACTACCATCATTCCAACTTGCAGCAACCACCGACGCGGGTATGTGTCTTTTCATCCAAGCGAAGGCACTTTTGAGGTGTGAATTCTCGGGCAAAACTCTGCGTATGTGTACCGTCGCATGGCGAAAACGTGAGGCTTGTTTACCGGGGGGTACCCAGAAGATAAGCACGGAAAAAATAAGCAGTGCGATTCCTATCCTGAGCCTCGCGTGTGGGATCTCTCGTCTAAATTTATCGGTGGTGTATTCAGAACGTCTCACTTTTTCAGCAACCTTATTTGAAAGAGAGAGAAGGACGTGTGCGGAAAAGTATGCAATCGGGATCCCCACTAAGAAATCGTAGCGTCTAGCATCCCGAGCAAGTGCAAGCCAGAAAACAAACCATGTTGCGTAGGCAACGGTCGTGTGTGCTTTTTTTGTCTCTGTCCGATTAAGGTAGGCAACTGCGAGGCCGATAAGGCTCACCAACGCGATGGCCCCTAAAAAGAGATTATAGGTGTGCCCATGACCTAACAGACGCTGAAGGTGATCTTGAAAAAAGGTCGTCAGGATAAATAGACTTGTCGGGAACACAAAGAGCATGCCATGCCGACCACCTATTTGCACGGCGGCTGTTATCAGCCCGATGCTGCCGACAATAAAGAGATTGCCGTATCGGAGTACCCAATCGCCGTAAAGCGCCGGTTTGAGTTCTCCTATGAACTGCATTAATCGGTTGTGACTCAATGGCACGGTGGTGTTGGCGAAGCTCTCAAATTGGGTAAAAACGTAGCCGAGGGCGAGACAGACACCGGCAAGTGTTAAGACAAGAGCTACCTTTCGTCCGTGTGGCTGGAGTCTCTTCACTTTTGAGAGCAGCAGGTGCCGGAGTGATCGCCCCCTAAAAGTGCTGTCGGTGGCACCAGCATAAAAGCAAAGAGGTGTGTTGCAAAGCCTTGTCCGCTCCGATACGCGGGGGAAGCGAGGTAAAGGGCGGGCACGAAGGTCAATACCCATATCAGGTAAAAGACAATACCTTTCTCTTTTTCTGAGGATAAAAAACGCCAAATTTCAACAACGAGCAGTACTGAGAGAAAAACACCAAAACCCTCCCAACTCATACCGCCGAGAAAGACGGTGAACCCACTCGCCAGTGTCCATAAAAACCTTTTGCGCGGGTGTTGTGTCTCTAAAGAGATGAGATAGGTTGTAACGGAGAGGATACCGAGCATCAGACACCAAGAAAGAATCTCTATCACTAAATCCGGCAATGCTGCGGTCTATCGTGCCGGGGAAGGTTGCTAAAAGCAAGCCCATAATGCATGAAAAGAGGATCCCGTGTGTCCGGTAAAGGAACAAGGAAAGGAAGGCAAGCCCGAGGATGAAACAGACTGTAGGGGCGTAAAGTGTGACTTGATAAAGCGATAGGTTTACAAACAAAAGCGCGAGTGCTTTGTGAGTGTACGCAAGGGCATAAAAATAAAAGTTTAACGTTTGTCCGAGGTCTCTACCTAAGGGTAGCCACCGGTGCATGTCGCGTGTGGGTAGGTGTCCTTGTTCAGAGATGAGTTGTGCCTGCCAATAGTAGAGATAGGGATCGTTTCCGAGAAACTGATCCGCAGGAATTGTGTCTACTATTTGGATACGTATCCAGAAGGCGAAGCATAAGATGCCGCAGAGTAGGAGGTATCTGCCAAGTTTGCGAGTATCAAGTTTGCGAGTATAAGGTGCTATCTTCGTCCAGAAGGTACGTATGTGTTTTCCCATATCGTGCTAATCGGCATCCTTCGCACACCGAAATCCATAAGTAGCGACCCTGTGATGGGGTTTATCATAGTAGAGGTAATCCGATTCAAAGTGTTTTCGCAGCGACATCCAACCGCCGCCTTTAAGGATTTTCTGCGTGCCGGGGCGTGTCCCTGTCGGAGTGACGCTGCGCCGGAAGTCTTCACCTTCGTAAGTATCCTGACACCATTGCCAGACGTTGCCGACGAGGTCAAACACACCGAAGGAGGAAACGTTCTTTTCATTACTTCCAATGGGGTAAGGCACTAAACGAGTGCGGTAGTCCACTGCCTCAAAATCAAACGCGTTTCCCCATGGGAAACGTTGTCTGTTATTGCCTTGGCAGGCGAGGGTCCATTCTGAAGCTGTTGGCAAGCGGATACCCCGCCACTTGGCGTAGGCTTCTGCCTCATACCAACTCACGCCCGTGACCGGCATTCCGCTTTTTTTCAGATACTTTTCGTGATAGGTGGAAGGGACTGAAAACGCATAAGCCTCAAGGAATTCGAGACCTTCGGGCGACCAATACACTTTCTTTTCATAGCCCCCGGCTTCAATAAACTGATTATACTGTTCATAAGTGACGAGGTTTTTGTCTATACAGAAGGTTTTGACGGTGTGGGTGTCCCCATTGCCGTACGTGTCTACGGTGCCGGCGGCTATCCGCACCATCTCGGATGGAATCATCTGTTGTCTCTCCTGTGTTTGTGGATTTTGCTGACAAGCGAGGGTGGCACTGATCAGTAGAAACAAGGCCGATATTTTTTTCACTGTCCCACTCCTTTGACGGGGATCTCAATTGTCTTGACCTCTGGATGGTTTGTCTGAATTGAAAGGGTGTCTTCAAGGAGACCTTTCTGCACACCGGCAGCTGAAATCGTCAAGAACAGATCATGAGACCGCCGCTTTTCCTCGGTCGTTTCTACGGATACCTCAAATTTGTCAGCAGTGATGCCCAAAACCGAAAACGCGTGTGTGCCATCGGTTTTGAGTTGGAGGGTGCGTTGGACGGGATAGTTATGGGGCATCACCCCCAGAAACAAGTTAGCAGGCAACGCGACAATACCCCCTAATACCCTTCCTTGAAACTGAATAGACAGCTCCAATGTCTCTGAATTGGTCCCAGGGATTACCGTCGGTGCCTTTATGAAAAGTGTTAACGCCTCGCTGTAAAAACCTACCTTCCTCAAAGATAATACCGCTTGAATCTCCAGCTTCTCGCCTGCAGAAATAACCTCTCCCGGGATTGTAACGGCGAGGCTATTGTCGCTCACAGTATGTGCAGTTATTTCCACCGACTGTGTCAGATTATTGGAGAGCTTTACCGTTTTGCTGACGTTCTGTCCCTTTTCATATTGTCCGAAATCAATTTTCTTGGGATAGGTAACCGCAGGTTTGATAACCCCATAGACTTGCAAGGGGATGATCGGTTTGTCTGGATCATTGGTATAGACAAAAGCTTGCTCCCGGAAGGATCCAGCATCTTTATCAATCTCAATATGAATGGTACCGGTGCCCCCGGGCGGAATCTGTGCTGCGGAAGGTATTGTGGCAACACACCCACAATTGGACTGAATGTCCTGAACCTCTAACGGGGCGTTCCCTTTGTTCGTAAAATCAAAACGTTTGGTAATTTTTGAGCCGACAATGAAAACTTCGGAGAACTCATGCGAGATACTTTCAAAAGCAATCTCCGGTTTTTTGTCGGTGTTACAGCCTGTCACAAGGACACCTCCAATGCTGCAGGCCACAGCGAGAAAAAGTCTGAAACATTTGAACATCATTCTTATTTGCCTCATTTCAGCAGCCCTGCGCGTTCTGCCAAATCCCGCGCGGCTATTGTCACATCAATGCCTTCCATCCACGACACAAAATCGATAACATCTCCACCCCGAGGATTACATTCAAAACAGCACCATTGATCATGATCTTGTCCTGTTTGAGATCGGGCAATATGAAAATTGTAGGTGACGCATTTGGGACAAACATCTTTGCCAAGCTCATCTACGTAGATATCGTATTCATTGAGAATCGATTCCATGGTGTAGGCTTCTCTCACCATCCTTGATAATTCCGAATATGGAATCTCTGTGGCGGTGTCTGTCTCAGCAACTTCTCCTCGTTCTTCAGAGAGAGGGCCTTCTGATAGTTCGGTGTCCAGCTGCTCGAGCCATTCCGAGAACGCGTCTGCTTCAGGCATTAACTTAGCGTCGTCTTCTAATAACACTTCTTTTTTTTCCCTTTCATCAGGATCTGCTGTCCGTTCCGTTTCTGCGACCGGGACGGATGTCGGAGATTGAACGTTTTGAACGGGTGTCGGACGTATTGATTTGGGAGTGTATGGGACGGTTTTATAGATTGTTATGACTTCTGAGGGGGTCCGATTCGCGTTCCAGAGGGCTATCAAACCTCCAATACAAAACAGGAGGGTGATGACGATAGAGATGCGTTTCATGGTGCTTCTGACTCCTTACTTAGAGGTGTTATGGTATTCTTCGAGGTTCCAATCGAAGAAATTGGCTGGTAACCCTGGGTTCACTGCCAGTTCTATAATCGTAATGATTTCATTCCTCCGCATAAAACCGTCCGGCCGGTACTCTTTTGATTCATAAATTTTTGGATAAGTGACACCGAACGTTTCGAGCGGCACAAAGTCCCTATATTCCTCAACTAACCGCAGCCAATAACCATCTTCATTTGCGTTTGGAGACTCACTTTTGTAATAGTGCTCTTCTCGAAAAATCTGGGGAATGTCTGTAGGATGTACATAGATTTTCGTCAGAACCCCCCATGGGGGGAGTGGGTGATGATGAAGACATCCTCACCATCAACTTCAGCAGACTCTATTTGCACATTCGCTTTATCACTAGAGAGAGTTGCGGGGGGAAGCGAGAAAGGGAAACTTATCATCCAGAAACCTAGATTCTCTCTTGGATGCTCTTCAACGTCCCCGATGGATCTCCCATTGTCAAATTGGTCCGGTAGAACTCCATCAAGTTTTTGGCGGGGATTCACGGCAAAGTACTCTTGTCTTCCGCCCGCATAGTAGCGAGCAAAATCGACAGATGGAAAAGGGACTGTGCCTATAGACGGAAAAGTGTCAAAACATGAAATCATTTCCATCCGATAGTTGAATTGCGGATTTTGTTCTCTGGAATCTGGAAGACGCTGAAAAACAAGGTTCACTTCCTTAAAAAGAAAGTCCTGATTGGAATCTTGAAAGGGTCCATAGGTCTTTGCGAGTTCAATATCCTCTAAAATGACTCTCTGCAGTGCTTCTGGATCGGAAGTCTTCTGCGGAGCATCACGGTATTCTTGTTTACGGTGCTGGATAAATTCCTGCAAACCTTTCCCAACATCATCCGGATGGGTTGGAGAATTCACGTACCATAGAAATTTGATTTCTGCTTCCTGGATGAGGGTTTTAGAAAAGTCTAAGATAGAAATCAACGTTTGCGTATCCATGGGCGTGTTCCCCTTTAGCGTCTCCATTTGGGGGGTTCCCAATTGCGTGCCTGTGAGTAAGAAGGCGAAAACAGTCATGAAAAGAATTATATAAACAATGTTCATTTTCAGCAATGTTTTTTTGTCTTTAAACGCGCGCAGAAGCGTAAATGCTCCTGCGCGCTCAAGACGTTGTCAGACAAAAGTGGCCTGTTTAGGACCGCGTGTGAAATGTTTAAGATGACGACATCTTGGTTGTATTGCAAGAATTCAATTTGCTACCCGAGTACTTTATGCTGCTGTTATCACCTGCACATCTATTCTGACTCGCATTCCATTTACAACTCCACTCCTGCACTGCGTAGGCTTTTGATTTTTGCCATATCTCGCAGTGATCTCCAGTGGAAGAGACGCAATGGTAGTTTTCCGAACGGTTTTTGTGTCCTTTACTCTGACTACACGAATCCTTATCACCACTGCAACTCTGTGAAGATGTTGTGGTGACTGTCCCTGCACACTTCTCATTGTCACCTGCTAGACCGATCGGGGTTGTCCATATAGCCAGTGCTACACATAGAGCTGTGAATAGAAAAGAGAGTGTGACGGGTTTGAAAAATTTCGTAAACATTAAAGTTCTCCTTCTTTTTTGAAAAAAATAAATTTCGAAACAACGTGACGCGTCCTCGAATAGGAGCGTCTTCGTCAACAATTTCTCAAGTCGTGAAACTTGAGCGTTTTGGCTTGTGACAGTATCAATTACCGTAGCGCGCGGAAAACACATTTCGCTTTTTACATTCACCGAGTGTTGTTTTAGACGACGTTCGGCGTTAAGATTTTTTAGCGATGCCTAAGCAACAACGCTAAGCACTAACCATGTGCCGAGTCCGAAAAGCAGAATGCTTATCCCAATCTTCACTGTAACGAGATGCCTCTGTAAAACACTACCTAACTGCATGCTGGTGGTGCCCCAATAGACACACCCAAACACCACAAGCAACGGCACAATGAACATTAGATTATACAAGAGCAGATAGGCAATTGCGTATGTACGCATACCCTCAATGCCCGCAACGAACGTCAGCGTAGGCAGGTAAACCTGCCCCGTACAGACCAATTCCAATGCCGAGATAACAAATCCGATGACCAACGCACCCGCAATCACACCAGACGTGCGCGTGCGTTCTCGGATGACCTTGTGAATCCGCAGTTTCAAGGCGCGCGGTAGCTGCAACAGGATGTCTTTTGTTTTGCCCTGCTTCGCCTTGACTGCATCGTAGAGACTCAACCCTGCTAACGCAAAGGTGGCAGTGGCAGCGAGCAGATAGACGCATTTGGCAACCCCGGAAAACTGGTTAAGATAGTTCATGAACGAAAGTGTGCCCAGACCTACGAGTAAGTACGTCACAAATACGGCGAGGGCGAACGCGCCACCCGCAATGAGCATCTCTTTCCTGCCGCGCCCCACGAGGTTCATGTAGGAGATAAAAAACACAATCGTGGCAAACGCGCAGGGGTTAATGCCATCCAGCAACCCCGCGCCTGCGACTGCCAAAGTGCCAAACCCGTGAAAGCGGTTGACAATCTCAGATTCAGCGGTATCAAGATGTGATTCTGCATCTTTCAATCGGGATGCAACGCCTGTTTCACGGTACTTTTGAACGGCAGTTTCAAGACGTTGTTCATCTAATTCGCCGATTAACGCTGTATCGCCGATAAAAACAGCAGGTGTCGTTAGCCGTTTTGCTTCGGGTACCTCGTAAAGGCTTCCCATCGCTTCCAAAAGTGTCTGCTCTGTTTTAGCATTGCGTTGGTCAACCAAGATGTTCGGATACCCTTCTTTTAACCTTCTGAGTATTTTCACGGCACGGGCACATTTTTGACAGCCGTGCTTGTGAAAATAGGCGATATGAATTGCATTGTTAGGAATGTCCGATCCGTCTATCTGAAATGTTGACTCTGTGGCAGTCAACGCTTGATATGCTTCCAAGAGTTGTTCGAGGGCTGCGTCAGGAACTATCTTTTCAGAGACACTATGGTGCTCGCTTGTGAAAATGTATCTTTGCCGTTCCACGTCGCGTTGGATTTCTAAAGCACCCACGGTGGCCCCTTGCGTAGCGTTTATCACAGTCGCTGTTTTCCCTGCAAAGATAGCCGGTTTATGGGTTTTTGCTATGTCTTTTTGCTGATTCGCGGCGACAATCAGAATATCTATCCATGGAATTGCCTCGGATAAGGTGCGTGCTTCCTCTTGTGTGCCGTGAAATACAACGACAACAATGGTGCTTTGGTTAACCAGTTCTGTTTCCAGTTCCGCCAAGGCGTTTTGCGGAGGTATCAATGCAACTGTTGGGAGCACCGGTGCATAGTTTTCGGATACCAAACCGACGACTGCCACATTCGTTGAAGCAACGGAACGAATCACATAGCGAGCCTCTATACCAGCAGCAACATTCGCGCAAATAACTTCCAATTCTGGATAGTCCGCGTGAAATGCTGCGAGTGTTTCCAGTGGAAGGGACAATTCGTTAGGTCCCAGACACATTACATCTACCGCCATTGCCTCCAGGGCGGAGAGTCCAATCTGATAAATCCATTCCGCGTTCGGGTCCGATGTGTCAACGAGGTTCCCTGTATGCAGGTTCAACGCCTCCGCATGTCTTATGCGGAGGTCATCAATAAGTGTGTGTCTATGTGCTAACCCGACCACTTGTTCTGTACCGCAGCCGTGCAAGCCGAGTTGACCATGTTCCTCACCGGAGTAGAGAATTACGAGTGCTTCGACAGGGTTAGTTGTAAAGGTGAACAGTGTAAAAATAGCAAGAAGTGAGTAGATTAGCAGATGGACAAGAGAAAACTTTTCAGAATCTCTGCTGTAAAGTGATAACGGGCAAGCAGCCTTTGAAAACACAACACAAAACAGCAACACACCAAGGCGGGTGCGAACGCTATCTGCAGCCACAGGAATATCCGGGACACGGTTTGATACATTATGGTTTGGTGCGTTTATAGCGCATTGTCTCATTGCGTTCATAATCCCTTGCTCCATGTACCATTGCATTAGACTCTATAAAGGATTCGGCTTACACTTCATAACTTAGGCAAGAGTCGTGCCAATTGGTGAAATTGTGAGATCCAGCCCTGTTATAACTTTGTCCGTCAAGGTGGTACGCGGGTTCCGGGCTGTCCACAGTATGATCGGATCGCTTAAAGTTATTTTCGTCGAGTGTCCCAAAATGAGACAAGTTTGGGAGGCGTATCGGTGATCAAGCCTGTGATAACAAGGTTCCGGCGTTTTGTCTCAATATGGGATACTGTCCTATATTGAGACAACATTTTTACAGCAGCAGGTTATATTCCTTCAATTTCCGGTAAAGTGTGGATCTGCCGATGCCCAACGCCCGTGCTGCATCGGGGATATTATTGTCCGTCACTTTGAGGGCATGGACGATGGCTCTCCGTTCAACTTCGTCAAGCGGAAGAATAACGGTAGTATCCCTCGGGCTGCTTGTAGCGACTTGTGAGTCCCCTTGTGTGAGATGCGAAGGGAGGCTTTGCGGCTGCAGCTGGTCTGTTGTCTCAAACAAAACAGCACTTTCAATGGCGTTTTTCAGTTCGCGCACGTTACCGGGGAAGTCATGCTGCATTAACGTTTGTAAGGTATCAGTAGAAATGTCGCGAATGGGTTTTTCAGTGGCTGCGGCATATTTTTTCAGGAAGTGATATGCCAAGATTGGAATATCTTCGCGCCGATCTCTCAGAGGCGGAACCGTGATAGGGAATGCCGAGAGGCGATGGTACAAGTCTGGACGAAAGAAGGCCTGTTGGATGGAAATCTGTAAATCCCGATTCGTAGCAGCCAAAACACGGATGTCAATGGAGATGTTGCTTGTGCCGCCGATCCTTTGAAATTCTCGTTCTTGTAGGACACGCAGCAACTTCGTTTGCAAAGTGAGTGGCATATCCCCAATTTCATCGAAAAAAAGTGTCCCTGTGTTCGCTTGTTCAAACATTCCGATCCGCCGCTCGGTTGCCCCGGTGAAAGCCCCGCGTTCGTGACCAAATAACACACTTTCAATCAATTCGGCTGGTATTGCAGTACAATTGATAACAACGAAGGGTCCTGCTTTTCGCGGACTGTTATCATGTATTGATTTTGCGATCAATTCTTTGCCGGTCCCGGTTTCGCCTTGAATCAGGACGGTAATATCCCCTGCTGCTGCTATTTGAATCTGAGTGAATAGGTGCTGCATTTTCTTGTTTTTGCCGATGATTTCGCCAAAGGAATGGTTTGTTTCAAATTCGTTCTGTAATGCCATGATACCCGCTTTCGTGAAAGTTAACGTGAGTTCAATGTAACCGTTAGTTTGGTGTAAACGGATCTCGTTCCGTGAGGCCACAAATTAACAGATTCTGCTACAAAAAAAATTTCATCGGGTGCTTATAGTCCAAGGATTGATACTTATCATTGCTGTCATACTATCAACTCCCTTTATAA
>VXXH01000598.1 GCA_009835515.1 Candidatus Poribacteria bacterium | reverse complement strand
CCGGTACGATTTCTGCATAAGCGTTGAGTTCTCCCAAAAGATTAGCAGCTTGTTCGACCAACTGATTTATTTGGCGGTTTTCCGAAACAAAAGGACAGTTGATGAAAGATGGGCTAAAACTCTTGTATTCTCGCTGCTGTCGGTACACGCCCGCTATAAAGTTTTGCATATTACCGTTTTCGCCTCTTTTTGAAAATAGCAAATTCGCATTGTCATTTTTTCCTATTTTTGATAATCCCAGATTCCATATTATGGCATAGGTTCGAGGGATAGTCAAATTTATTTGATACATGGTGTGAAGTGTGCTATTCTATAAAATGGAAGGTCCGATTATTTTACGGAGGTGTTATCGCATGCTACAGATTGAAATCCACGCGCCTGATCTCGAAAGAGAGGTTAACGCGCTGATTGATTCAGGACTTTATCCAGATTCCCATGCTGTGATGATTGATGCGCTGGAAAACCTGGTCCAAATTAAAAAAGCTTCACGACTTGATGCTGCAATTCAGTCCTATCGGGTAGGCGATGTGACACTCGGTAGAGCTGCTGAGTTAGCTGGGATACACCGCTTTGAGTTTGAAGAGGTTTTAAAGGCAAGAGGTATCGTGAAAGAAGTCGAAGTTGATTCAGTAGAGGCATTAGAAACAGGTATTTCGGACATCAAAAACCTCCATGCATCAAATGAGAGATCTTAGGACTTACCTACTTCCTTATAGTTTTGTTAATTTATATGAGCGAGGTTGGAAAATTTCGCCAGTAGAGGAGCTGTTACGGTGTTGGCGTTATGGTATTACAGACTTCGGTGACAACGGCATCGGGTTCAATGCTTTCGCCTTGTCCCTCGAAGTTGAGGAGGATACGGTGACGGAGTGCGGGGCGCAACACGGCATCAATATCCGAAAAGGCGACGTTGTAACGTTCATCGAGGAGGGCGTTGATTTTGGCGGTGAGGGCTATCGCTTGGACGCTTCGGATACCGGCACCGAGGTGGACATACTGTTTCACGATCTCCGGTGCGTCCTCTGAATCCGGGTGCGTCGCACGGACGAGTCGGATGATGTGGCGTTCGACATGCTCGGCGATGGGGACTTGCGGGACGAGTCGGCGCATTTCGTTGAGTGTTTCGGCATCTGTAACCTTGCCGATGGTGATGTCAGTGCCGGATGTGGTGCGACGCAAGATTTCGACGATCTCGTCTTCGTTTGGGAAGTCGATGAGGAGTTTGAACAGGAACCGATCGAGTTGTGCCTCTGGGAGCGGATAGGTGCCTTCCATCTCCAACGGGTTTTGTGTTGCTAAAACACAGAACGGTTCTTCTAACTTATGGCTGGTGCGTCCGACAGTGACGGTGCGCTCTTGCATCGCCTCAAGGAGCGCGGATTGCGTGCGGGGTGTGGCGCGGTTAATCTCGTCTGCGAGGATCAGTTGCGCGAAGATGGGACCCTGTTGGAATTCAAGCTGCCTTCCGCCGTGTTCGTCTTCTACGAGAAGCGTTGTGCCTGTGATGTCCGAGGGCATCATGTCCGGTGTGAATTGGATACGTTTGTAAGCGAGATTGAGTGCTTCGCTGAGGGTGTGGATCAATTGCGTTTTGCCTAAGCCGGGGATACCTTCAAGGAGCGCGTGTCCATTAGCGAGTAGGCAGAAAAGTACACCTTCAATAATCGCGTCTTGACCGACGATACGTTTTTGGACTTCGGCTTTGACTTTATAGAAAGTTTCGCGGAACTGCTGGATTTGGGTTTCTAAGTTCATGTCTTTTAGGCGAGATTCGATAAAGATATAAGCGCGCTTAGAAAGCGCGCCTACCGGAGGGCGATGTTACCAATTGTCCCTGGTAACGTAGAGCGATCGGTTTTCCATGGGGAGCGTAATGTGCTTGCCCCCAAGGCGATGCGATTCAATCATACCCATGAGAGTCTCTTGACTCCGACGCGCGAGGTGAACAGGTCCTTTGGTCTCGCGGTCTTCGTCGAGTGCCTCGGCGATGTCGGTGATCCCCATGACGGTGCCTGTCGCGCGGGATGTCTCTGGGAACGGTACTTCCTCAAAGAAGGTCCCGTCCTTCTTTCGGAATTGAATCTCCCTACTGTTGTTTTGTATACGGATCTTACCGCCAGTGCCGCAGACCTCGTATTCGGGTCCAGTGCCAGCGGTGTTATAGCCGTGAACCCCGTTGGAATACCGGATGTACCCACAGGCGATACCTGGGTCAACGTTAAGACGGTTGCCATCCCAATCTGAATCTTTGCATATAATCGCGCCTTGTACGAAATCCACCTCCGGATCACCTGCGAGGAAGAGGAGCATATCAGCGGCATGGGTTAAGCCCCAGAGCGCGGAACCCGCTCCGTATTGGGCGATGGAGCATAAGACATCACCGATTTCGCCGGCATCCACGAGCTCACGCACTTTGCGATAGATCGGCATGTAGCGGCGCTGCGTGCCGTAGTTGAATTTGACACCGTGCTTTTGAACGATGTCTACCATGATGTCTGCCTCTTCCATGGCGCAGCAGAGCGGTTTTTCACAATAGATACCCCTGACCCCATTTTCGGCGGCAAAGACGGTCATATCGGCGTGTGGACCGGGACGCGTGGCGATACAGACGATGTCGGGTTTCTCCTTTTCGATCATCTCTTGGTAGTCTGTATAGGCGCGCTCGGCTCCGTAGCGTTGCCTGATGGCTTCGGCTTTCTCGGCAAAGACATCTGAGACAGCGACGAGGTCTGTTCGTTCACAGGCGACAGCGGCGGCTGCGTGCGAGAAGGGTTGCCAAATAAAACTATCGGCTCTGCCCTCGACTTCGTCGTCAATGGTCGCGCCCATCCGTCCGCATCCGATGAGACAGGCTTTGTATGTGCGTGGCATAAGTAATTTCTCCTGTGTCAGAAATACGTTTGAAAGTTCAGGGAGGTTTTGAAAGCAGCGAATGATAATAATTACATGTTCTTGACATGATGCCTCTAAGAGGTTTAGGTCTATGCTCGGATCCTATGGTGTTGGATTAAGGATGATATGATCTTCCACGCGTCGAGATACTTATGACAAAACATTTTTGATGTTGTGTATCCACTTCATAGATGATCCGGTAACTTCCAACGCGATAGCGATAGCGTCTCGTGTTGGAACCCTTGAGTTTGGCGATATTAGGTCCAAAGAAAGGGTTTTGGGCTAACTGATTGATTGCTCTGTTGATTCGGCGTGTCATATTCGCATCAAGGCTGTTATAATGTGTTTGTGCCTTATTGGTGAATTGTATTTCAAACGTCACGCTTAACATCAGCCCAACTTTTTAATCGACCAGCTTTCATATCGGCTTCAGCTTCTTCTAGGTCCTTGGCAATTTCAGGATCGCATGCCAATTCGTATGTCGCATCCCATGCTTCCTTGTCATAGAGATAAGTCATATAATCTATAGCAGCTTTGAGTTTTTTCTTTGGGAGTCGCTTGATTAACATCATAGCTTGCTTTTGTAGTTTTGCATTCTTCATCACAGAACTCCTTAAAAGGGTTATCTTTCTTGGGTTGCATGTCTTGTTCATTGTTAATATGTTATCAAAACCGAAAGTTCTTGTCAAGTCTGTATCTTTTGGAAACATAAAGATGTGGCGGGGTTGAAAACCCCGCCTGCAAAGGGGTTTGGGTAAGTGCTGATAATTACTCGCCAGTGTAGAGTTTGCCGAAGTAAGGGCGGTAACCTTCGGGACCGGGGAAGCCGTCCCAGTAATTGGCTTCGGCAGGGAATGCGTCTTCACCACCACTACGGAGCCACGCCATCAAGGCGGGGTCTGTGCCGCGGCGTTCAATTTCATCAACAGCAGCGGCATGGAGTTTCGCAACGATGTCTGGGTGCTTGTCCTGCACGTATGCTAAATCACCAAGCCCGACGAGTTTAGAATTTTCGGGTTTCACGGCGACCTCTAAACTCCACGCTTGGTCGAATGCGGTGAAGAGGACAGCATTCTCGTTCTGTGATGCTTGCTGCCACCGTTCAATACTTCCACCTGAGAGGGCAAGTTGCCTTTCACCGGATTTTCCTTCACGCGCAGGCGTTAGGATGTCGTGTCCCTCAAGTCCGTCAGGGCGCGCCTCTCCCAAGATATTGAGGATCGTCGGGAAGAAATCCTGCGGTTGGACGATGACGTTGCTCCGTCCTGTATCGCCTTCGGGGAGACGGATAAAGAGCGGAACGTGTGCTTCCTGCTGACGGACAGGTTGTCCCTTACCAAACCTACCTCTTTCACCAACATTTGTGCCGTGGTCAGCGGTAAAGATGACGGCGGTGTTTTTGTCGAGCCCAGTGGATTCGAGGGCATCAAGGAACTGTCCGAAGCAGTGATCCATCCATGTCGTTTTAGCGGCGTATTGGTCTTTAATGTGTTGTCTCGCTGCGTCTGAGAGTTCCGCATTGCCGCGTGCGCCGAGGCTCCGTGGATCGACGCGCCCGTCATAACCGGGTCGCTGGTCGTATTTTTTCATGAACTCAGGGGGGGAGTCCCAAGGTTCGTGCGGGTCGAAACAGTCTATCCAGAGGAAGAAGTTATCTCGTTTGGCGTTATCTTTGAGGAATTGGGCAGCAGTGTTGAAAAGTTTGGCGCAGTTCCAGTCCTCCGGTTTTTTGCGGTTTCTGTTCGCGCGGGCGTAGCTGCGGAGCATCCCTGATTCGGCGGCTTTGTCGTCAATGCAATCAAAAAGCGGTTGGCGTGTCCAGTTATCGGGCCAAGGAACGCTGTCCATAATCCAATCTCGATCGACCTCTGCGCCGCGGACGAATGTCCATGCGTGGAAGGGCCAGTCGAAGTTGTGTCCGCCATTGACGAGGTGTGGTGTATCGTGGATGAGTTGTGTTGCGTAGCCATTTTGTGAAAGCGTCCACGGTAGCGTTTGACGTTCATGGCGGAGCGGTTTCCACGCGTGGAAGGGGGCACCGTATTGTCCTGTGATGACATCGGTGCGGTAGGGGATGGTTGGAAAACTCGCGCAGAAAGCACGGTCATAAGCCCAGGCTTTAGATGCAAACCGGTCAATATTCGGTGTTTCTATCCAGTCATTACCGTTTGCACCGATGTAGTCGTAGCGAAGTGTATCAATAACGATGTAAGCAAGATTCATTTTTTTAATTTTCCGTTGGTTACGGCACGGCGGAGCGTGCCTACTACTTTACCATTTTGGAATCGCGCCGAGTAAGAGTTGCTGCTGTGGTGTGCCTTCCTCTCGGAGTTTTGTGACGCGCGGTCCGTCAAAGGGTTCGCGAGATTTCATCCACGCGTTTTGGTAGCACATCAGACAGACGCGGCGGCGTTCTGAGGAATTGTTAGCGGCACCCCGATGCCAGGTCCATCCGTCAAACATAACCGCTTGTCCGGGGGAAACGAGTACCCGTTTCTCATCGGGCAATTCGACAGGCGTCGGTGGTGGACGGAAGGGGGCTCTATGGCTACCGGGTTGGATAACCGTGGGACCGTTGTCGTCAGTGACTTCATCGAGATAATAGCCACAATTAATCTGTGCTGGCAGGCTCCCATAAGGCGTCCCGTTCGGTGCGACGGGCCAGGGACCGTCACGGTGCCAATGTTGGTCTGGTGTTCCGGGTTCGGTGATGCGTGCCGTCGCACTGTGGAGTTGTACACAGGTGCCTAATATCGCTTCCATCCGTTTGAGGACGGGTGGATTGTCTAACAGGAAGGCAAATCGATCATCTTCTTCAAGGAGTTCACCGATGAATTGACTTTTATTTTTCCGTTCGTAGCTTTCATCAAGTGCCGCTCGTAGCGACGCAATCTGTTCCGGTGTTGCGGCATCGTCAACGACGAGGTAGCCCCAGTTGAGGAAAAAGTTGACCTCTTGTTGCAATTCATAATCCAAGTCAACGTTGAGTGTTGCTGGTACTACAGGATTTGCCATCAGTTAGCCCTCCTTGATCGCCTCTTGGTCGGCAATTGCCCACTCTGTCCAGCGTTCTTCGTCTGATTGGAGGAAGCCGGAGTTACATCGCGGTTGGAGTTGCTCGTCCACACCGAGGAGCCGCATGTGTTGGTGGTTATTCTCGGATTTTGCTGTTTCCAACAACTTTTGGGTATGCGGACCCGTATGGTGATCAGTGTGCTTCAGCCATGTTAGATTATAGTAGATGCTGAAGAAATAGCGTAGTGTGTCAGCAGTATTCGGCGTGCCGGAGTGGATGAGTCCGTTGTGTGTGATAACGACATCCCCCGCTCCCATGTGAATCAGTGTTTCGTCGGGATGTGGGACCCCACGTTGTGAGTCTTCCATAACAATCGGTTTCCGGTGCGAACCGACAATGACACGGAGCGGTCCGAATTCATCTGTCAAGTCTTGCAGATAGGAGATAGCATTGATAGCATTCGGACGGTGATATGCGTCGGTGAAGGGGACATGTGCCCATCGGTCGCGATGCCAACCAGAGACCCGACCTTCCGCTTTTTCTTTTTCCATGGGTGGGAACGCGGCGAGCGTGAGGTTGTCCAATTGCACAAAGGGACCCATCACCTTTTCTATAAATTCAAGGAGTGTCGGGTGTGAGACAGCGGGCCACATCAGTTCGGGTGCCAATTCGAGGGTATTTCCGAACCATGTCTGTCCGTCGTTGGCGGCGGAGAGTTCGGTGTGTTTCTCGCGCCAACTTTGCATCTGTGGTTCGTCAAAGACCTTTTCAAAGATTGCAAAGCCATCGGTTTTATAGGCTTCATAGCGTTCATCAAGTGTTGGCATATTTGGGTTCCTATTGCTGTTTACGGCACGCGGCGCGTGCCTACTACTTTAGCGCAGTCCGTCTAAAATATCTTCAGCGAGTTGCATGGTTTTAACAGCCTCGTCAAGATTCGCCGCTGGAAACGAAACGGGCGTATCGGATTTGACGCAATCTAAGAAGTACCTGTTCTGTTCAACAGTGCCACCGGTGCCTGCTTCAGTGAGTTTGTGCTGCGTGCCATCAGAGAAAACGGTTCCCTGAGAGACACCTTCAAGGTAAGCAGAAATGTCTCTGCCGTGAATCTCGTAGCGTTCGAGACGTGCATTTGTTGTGTAGTTGGCGATGTGTTGGGCGACGCAGCCGTTGTCAAACAGGATAAGCGCGGCATGAACATCTTTGTAATCAGAAATTGTCCGCTGTACGACGCTATGCACCTCTTGAACATCGGCTTCAGCGATGGCGCGGATCGCATCAAGCGCGTGGATCGGAGTTTCCAGAAACATATTGTCCATCAGGTGTTCGGGAAATTTGCCGGATTGTGCCAATCGGGTGATGCTCTTATGGAATTCCCCGACGATTTGTGTGACGGGACCGCGTGCGGTGACTTGCCGTTTCGCTTCAAGAATGATCGGGTGGAAACGACGGTTCCAACCTACCATCCCTTTGGCACCGGTTTGTTCTGCAGCACTGCGTAGCGCGACGGTCTCTGCGACACTCATGCCGGGCGGTTTCTCTAAAAGTGTGTGGACACCACGTTCAAAGCACGGAAGAGCTGCCTCACCGTTGAGGTGTGCAGGTGTAGCGACAAAGATAGCGTCTAAGGTTTCACCATCCAATAATGCCGCAATGCTCTCGTAGCGATTCGAGACGTTGAACTGGTCTGCGGCATCGTTTCGCGCGGATTCAACCGGATCGCAGACAGCGACAAGCTCGGTATCGTCAAATTGTGAGAGGATTTTCATGTGGCCACGGCCTCTGCCGCCGCAGCCGATAACAGCAACGCGTAGTTTTGACACGGGTTTCTCCTTCTGATAGTTCTCGGTTCGCCTGCTACGCAGGCTTTCGGTTATCAGTTATCAGTTAAAGAGATACTTGTGGAATTCAAGCAACACGCAACCGCTACACGCGCTAACCGAAGACCGAAGACCGAAGACTGAAAACCTTTCTAATTAGTGCCGGATGTGGGGTGCCTCCATGACTTCTCGTTGTTCGGGGGACATGTCCTCAATGTAATCGGGATACGTGATCTGATGCGCGCCTGCACTGTAAGCTTGGAATCCGGGACTGAACTTGTAGAGTAGCGCACGGCGTTGGTGGTCCCCTTTCCACGGGAGCGTGCCGTGTGTCAAGGTTTCAGTGAAGATGACGGCATCGCCTGCCTTGGCATTGACTTCAAGCACCAGATGCTGATATGCCTCGTACCGCTTCATATTGGTTGGACACGGAAGGTTTGCTTTGTGGCTTCCGGGGATGATCGCTAATCCGCCATCACCGGGACCTTCATCAGCAAGCATGTATTCGATGACAGTCAAACCTGTATAGATTCTGCCGTATTTGAAGAAGTAGGCTTCGGAGAAATTAGGACGCTCAATCCCACCACCGTGCAGAGTCCCACCTTCCGTCCCGCTTTCCATAGCGATTAATCCCGGTCCGTGATCGAGTCGGTATTTTTTTCCTAACACCTCTTCAAGATAAGGTTTAACGTTCGGATGGACGAGGAGGTTGCGAAACGGCTCACACCACGGTTTTTCCCATGAGAGCATGCCGCCCATGTCCATCCGGTTTGCCGTGCCGACGAGTGCGGGTGAGCCACCAGCCAATGAGTTCTCACGTTCTCTGAGTCCCTCAATGTGGTGGTCAATCGCTGCGTTGCATTGTGCGACTTCTTCTGCGGTCAAAGCGTTTTCGACGATGAGGAATCCGGTCAAATCGAATAGATATTTCTGATCTTCGTTCATCGTTTGTACTCCTGTTACGGCACGCGGCGCGTGCCTACTACTTTCTGCACACGACGTGCGCTATGACTTTGCTTCTTCGATACTACGGCACGCGGCGCGTGCCTACTACTTTCTGCACACGACGTGCGCTATGACTTTGCTTCTTCGATACTTTGGGGTTTACCAGTTGCGTCACCTCCGAGCCAGCGGTAGGGACGTGGGTAGAGTGTTAGGGATCTGTCCGCCAACGGTAATTTGACGGGGGCACTGTTTCGGGATGCGGAGAGTTTTGCAGCGATTGCTACCTCTAACGCCTGTCGGAGGTCTGCGCCAGTAATCCACGGATGTCCATTGCCATCAACCGCTGCTAAGAATGAGCGGATTGAGCCGGTGAGGTAACTGAATTCATTCCAGGGATACGGATTGTAGTTGGGTTCAAGCCGGATGCGATTGCCGTGTCGGTCATAACCTTTGAAAATCTCTGGCGGGTTCCAGTCCCATCGGACGAGGCATTCGTCTGTCCAGACATCGACACCGCGGCACGGTGTTGATGTACCGAAGACACTGCATTCCAATCCGTTTGTGAGTCGAAAGCACCCATTGATAATTAAGCCTTCATCGGTTTCTGCAGTTAACGCTTCAGGCGGTGTTCCCCAGGCGACGATTTCCTCGACTTCAGCATCCGTGAGAAGCCGTAGGACAGAGATGTGTTGGCATCCACCACCCGAAATTTCGCCACCGAACCCGTGAACACTCGCGCCCTTGATGTCCCCAAATTCGCCGTTGTGAAGGCGGGATGCGGCTTCTTGGACCTCGTTCATTGCGCGTTGCAGATTACCGCCAGCGAACACGATGCCGCGTTCTTCACACGCTTCGACCATTGCATCGGCATCTGCGAGACACGCCGCGATCGGTTTTTCCGTGGAGATGCCTTTGACACCGGCTTCGGCGCAGGCAATCACAGCGTCTTTCATATATTTGGTAGGTGTAACAACAACAGCAATATCCGGCACGATGTTATGCAATAAGGTTTCTACGTCTCCGTAGAGTGCCTCAACACTGAAGCGCGCGCCGAGGACATCTCGCCGTTGTGCATTAGCATCAACGATCGCAACGATTTCTGTGTCTGGGTAGGTGGTGTATGCCTCAGCATAGTTCTGCCCCATCCGTCCACACCCGATGATGGCTACGCGGTATTTGGTGTCGTTCATTTTCATATCTCCTGATTTTGTATGTTAGCAAGGTGGCAAAAGTGTGTCAAGAAAAAAGTAGGATGCTGCAGAACCATTCAATTGTCCATACGGAATTAAATTTTCTATTTCCATCAAACCTCGCTAATGAGAATGTGAAGACACGGGTATTTTCTAACGGCTGACTGTTAAGGATTGAAACGACAGTTGTTTTTTTTCCGTATTTGATGTATAATGCGTTTAATGAATCCTTTAGTCATTTCGCGATTTGGAGGTAACGACACCACAATTGGACTGCGCTAATATATTAGGGGTGATGGGAAATGGATAACATGCAGATCGAAAAACGACTCAATACCTATGTGCCTGACTTGGATGTAACTTTTGAAGCGTTGCAAAAACAACTTGCGGCTTTCATCGAATCCGAGCGGGCGCAGCTAAAAGCCCGTATCTTGGAGGGCGAAAGCGGTTTTGGGGCTTGTGGCATCCATACACAGGTGTGGGATGTCGTGATTCAGAAGGTTTATGAGGTCGCCGCCTTCCAGATTCGAGATGAATTCCAGAAGCAGATCGATGTCCTGAGCCAACTTCCAGACGTTGATACGAACGACTTAGCGGCAGAATTAGAGGGATGGATGCCGGATGTCGCCCTCTACGGGGTCGGTAGTTACGGTAGGAATGAACTCTGCTATTTTTCGGATGTGGATGTTGTCTATACCTCCTCTGTGGATTTAGAGGATATTTACGATGAGAGCACGCTGGAACTGATCCGCTGGTTCTACGATTTTTTTGATAGCCTGCACTCCGTGATTCCGGGGTTTGAGTTCAGTTTTATCTATCGCCCGCTGGCGGATATAGCGCAGTGGAACTACCAAGATATGACCGCCCTGATTGATATGCGGTTTATTGCAGGGGACGCGACGTTGACGGAACGTTTCCGAAAAGCGGTACATTCCGAAAAATCGGATATCTCGCTTGTACTGGACCTGCTGAAATCTAAGGCGGATGCTTTCAAGGCTGCTGAGGATACCATCTATCTCAACCAACCGAATGTGAAAACCGGACGCGGCGGACTACGGACGCTTCAATACGCGCTCTGGATATGTGGGCTGCCAGACTTTACATCGATACCTGAACTCTACGAACACTACGACGATGAGCAGCTAATGCCGTCACTGGATTTCATGTTCAAGGTGCGCAATCTGCTTCATGTGCTTGCTGACGCGCCACATGATGATCTCACCTATCATCCTGAGAAGGAGGATATGCTGCAGGCACAGATCGCTCGCGTCCTTGGATTAACAGATGAAACCGACGAAGGGCGTTACGCGTTCATGGCGGAATATTACGCGAAGGCAAAATATCTGCATTTCAAAGCGGAACTGCTAATTCGGAAGATGCTGGCGAACGGGATACCTATCTCAGATGTGCTT
Organism: Candidatus Poribacteria bacterium; assembly: GCA_009835515.1. Classification (GTDB taxonomy): domain Bacteria; phylum Poribacteria; class WGA-4E; order WGA-4E; family WGA-3G; genus WGA-3G. Next base: position 1,544 of record VXXH01000598.1, on the reverse strand, counting down.
GCGGTCAGGACAGATATACTCTATTGCATGGATAACAACTTCGGTGAACTGGATGCAGACGAACTCTTTATACTATTCACCTACTTTCAGCAGTACGATTTTGAAATTGATGCGTCGCTTGCAACATTCATTTCCCGCTATGTTCACGCCTTTGATTGGCATTCTTTCCAGAATCGGATGGCAGAGTTGATAAATATACCAGGGGATGTAGAGAAGACCCTCACACGCTTGCATAGACTTAATATCCTGTCATACCTCGGGGAAGGTGGCGAACTTTTTGAAAAGGCGATGATGACCCGAAGTGAACGTAGCCTTGATCCATACACAGTTGGAAAACATACACTCGTTGCGATCGGGCATCTGGATGAAATCCGACAGACGGAATCAAGTAGTCCGTTTGGTGGTGCAGGTGGTTTTGGTGCGCCGACGACACCGTCCCCGACTTCCGAATTAGAGGAACTCAACACTGCATTCCGATCGCTTTCAGATCCGAGTCCGCTCTATATGGCACTCTTCCTTCACGATATAGACAAGCCGGACCCGAGCCACCCGATGACCGGTGCGGAAAAAGCGGAACGCATCGCACCCGAATTTGGGTTCAATTCGCAACAGACAGATGATATCTGCTTTTTGATTCGGGAGCACCTCGCGATGATAGATTTGGCACGCTATCATCATTGGGATGAAAGCACGATCGCTGAATTTTGTAAGAAGGTTAACTCGTTGGAGCGTTTAACCGCACTGTATCTGCTCACTTATTGTGATTCCAAAGCCAACGGTTCACAGAATTTCAGCCATGTGGTTAAGCATAATTTGAAGAGTTTATATGAAGTCGCTCGGACTCGCTTTGTCGGTCAAGAGGAGACGCAGTGGGGTGCCTTCGCGCCCGTTGAAGAATTTCAGCAATTCCTTCATCACATGCCGGTTTCCTACCGTATTAGCGTTTCTCCTGAAGAGATCGCTATGCATATAAAGATGACGACACAAGCAGAAGCAGCATCTACGGAGACAGAAGCAACACCCAGCACCGGGATCGTCCAGTTTATTGACCGGCCCGGATTTACAGAACTGCATCTCTGTAGTCCAAGTCGGATCGGGAAGTTACACACAGTGAGCGGTCTCTTTTTCGCCAACGGCATAGATGTCCGGGACGCACGCGTCTATACGAAACAGGATACGAATATTGAACTTGAAATCTATCGACTTGTCCATCAGCCGCTCCATCACAAAGGGGAACCGATGCCTCTTGATGAAGAACTCAAGCGGGACCTCGATTTTGACATCCGAAGCCTCCTCGCAGAGGAGGTTACACTCGACGAGGTTTTTGAGAAACACTATGTGAATCTGAATGATACATGGCAGGTTGATGATGTCGCTGTTGAGGCAGCACGGAGTTACTCAGAGATTGTCGTTGTCGGTGAGGAAAAGATGGGATTCCTCCACTACTTCAGCGGTATCTTGGCGAAACTCGGATTGAACGTTGAGATGTGTAAATGTTCTGGGTTACGTGGACAGGCTATTGATAGGTTCTATGACCAAACGGT
>VXXH01000626.1 GCA_009835515.1 Candidatus Poribacteria bacterium | reverse complement strand
GCTCATGCATGGTACCGCAATTACTATGAAGCGATTGGAAATCTTCCATCAACTGAAAGCGCACGCGATCCAAAACCACCAAAAACTTACCGGCGATTTAGAAGATATCGCGCTGACGTATCGTTCGGCATCGGTGTCGAACGATACGTCAATCGACAGCATCGCATGCAATGCTTCAGAAACCGCTGCACCCAACTTGTTAGCGGAGTCTAAGACGACCCGTGAAGATGAGGAGAAGGTAGCCAAACATTTTGGCACATCATTAAATGCTTCACGCGAGGCAGATTTACAGAGAGGTACAACCTTAGTCGGTCCACACCGAGATGATTTCCTCATTGAACTGGAGAGTGGCCCCCAAGAGCGTATCACTTACTGCCATAGTGAAAATGATACACAAGATTTGGATCCTGAAACAGGAGCATTTCGAGAGGTAGCACGATCTTATGGATCGCAAGGGCAGCAGCGGACTATTGCATTAGCACTCAAATTAGCAGAACTAAAATTGATTCGACACCTGACAGGCAGGGATCCAATAGTTTTATTGGATGATGTTACCTCAGAGTTAGATTACAAGCGGATAGGGTACTTATTAGAGGTTCTCGAAAATTTAAGTGCCCAAACCTTCATTACAGCTACACACGCTGAACCTCTTGTAAATCATCTTGATCAACCGAATGTTTTGACGGTAGAGAACGCGCAGATAAGTTATGCCGCCGAAACTAACGAATCCTCTTAACACACCGCTTGTGTGCTTCTAAGTCACACCAACAAGTATAAAAATGCGCAAGACCCAAAACCTACGCGACCTCCTCACTGAACTCACCCGCTCCCGCGACTTTGAGCCCAAGATGCTTGAGCAGAAAGTCTTTGTCCTTTGGCGCAAACGTCTCGGAACACCACTTGGGACGAAAACAGTTCCAGTATCGCTGTCGGACGGCGTTTTGAAAGTCTACACGGAATATCCTCCGTACAGAACAGAACTATCATTCCATAAACAGAGGATTATAGCAGACCTGAATGCAGAATTAGGACAACCTGTTCTTACAGATATCCGGATAGAGTTACGCCAAGCACATCAAGCAACACCCCATCACACGAAACGTGCCGCCACTGATTCAGAAATGCCAAAGACCACAACATCAACGTCTCGCTCAAGCAATCTCCGGACACCTACCTCGAAAGAATTAGAACAAATTGAGCAGGCAATAGCTGATGTGACGGACACTGATTTAAAAATTTCCTTGCGGCAATTATTCATTACACAGCGTAAAGAAAAGCCTTGACAAAACTTTTAAAATAAGGTATCCTATTTTAAGTATCCAAGCGCGATAACAATAGGGTGGATTGTGCCTTTGGATCGCTAATTTAAAAGAGATAACATTCTGTATTATAGGCAGGGATCAATTCAAAGTGAGGTATCATAATTAGAAATGTCAAAAGATGAACGAACATACACGGCGAGTGACATCCAAATCCTTGAAGGTCTTGAAGCTGTTAGAAAACGCCCGAGCATGTACATCGGCAGTACCGGTCCCGCTGGATTACATCACCTTGTCACAGAGTTGGTTGACAACTGCATAGATGAGATTGGTGCAGGTTACGGCACGCAGATCAACGTACAACTCCATACTGATGGTAGTGTTACCGTCGCCGATGATGGTCGTGGTATTCCAGTTGACATGCATGCGACAGCGGGGGTCTCAGCACTTGAAGTAGTGATGACGACATTGCACGCTGGCGGTAAATTTGACGGCCGCGAGCAGGTCGGGTACCAAACCGCCGGTGGTTTACACGGTGTCGGTGCTTCTTGCGTCAACGCGCTTTCTGAATGGCTTCATGTGCAAGTCCAGCAGAATGGTGAAACCTATGAACAACGCTACGCGCGCGGTATTCCGCAGACATCTGTAGAAAAAATTGGTAATAGTAATAAAACTGGGACCCGTACCACGTTTATGCCGGATTCAGAAATATTTGATACCCTCGATTTCTCACACGACACGCTTCGCGACCGACTCAGAGAACTCGCTTTCCTGAACAAAGGTGTCCGCATTCAATTTCACGATGCCCGCGATGAAGATAATGCTGAGCCGATCATTTTTCAGTACGATGGTGGCATTGCTTCTTTTGTTACCTATTACAACCAGAACAAAGAAGTACTCCATCCGGAACCTATCTACATGGAAGGCATTCAATCAGATGTGGCCGTAGAGATCGCCTTCCAATTTAACACTTCTTACTCGGAGAACATAAGTTCATACGCTAATAATATTCGCACCGCGGAAGGTGGTTTTCACGAAAGTGGTTTCAAAAGCGCGCTTACGCGTGTTTTCAAAACTTACGCCAATGCCAATGATCTCCTGAAGAACGTTAAAATAGACCTGACCGGTGAAGACATCCGCGAAGGAATGACGGCTATTATTAGTGTCAAAGTTCCGGATCCACAATTTGAGGGGCAAACGAAGTCAAAACTTGGAAATACAGAGGTTGAAGGTATTGTCCAAACCTTTGTCGGTTCCCGGCTCAGAACGCTTTTGGAAGAAAACCCGAGTGTCTCTAAACGTATTATCCAAAAATCCATTGATGCCGCGCGCGCGCGTGAAGCCGCCCGCAGTGCGCGTGAGGTTATCCGCCGCAAAAGTGTGCTTGACTCCGCATCAATGCCCGGAAAACTCGCCGACTGTTCCGAACGCGACCCTACCCGAACGGAACTTTTCCTTGTAGAGGGTGATTCCGCCGGTGGGACGGCTAAACAGGGGCGTGATCGGCAGAATCAAGCCGTTCTACCTCTGAAAGGGAAAGGTATCAATGTAGACAAGTCAAGACTTGACAAAATACTTAAAAACGCACAAGTCATTGACATTATAACCGCTTTGGGAACAGGTATCGGTGCTGAAGAATTCAACCTCGAAAAACTCCGATACGCAAAAATCATCATCATGGCAGATGCCGATGTAGATGGCGCGCACATACGCACGCTACTTTTAACTTTTTTCTTCCGCCAGATGCCCGAACTCATTGCCTCTGGTCATCTCTACATCGCTCAACCGCCACTTTACCAAGTCAGAAAAGGGAGAAGTTCACAGTATTTGCAAGACGATGAGCAGATGGAAGATTATCTCCTTACCCTCGCCCTTGACACGGTACAGATAACAAATGCTCGCCGGGGTACGCCTTACACAGCATCTGAGTATAGAACCGTCTCCAATGCCGTACGCAAGGTTCAAATGCTCCTTGATCAAATCAAGCGAAGCGGTGTAACACCAACACAGTTTTCCAACATTGAAGAATCTGAGCACGTTGAAGAAAACGAGACGAACGGAACTGATACATCTGATAATATAGACAAACTACTTGAGATGCTTGATATATCTCCTTCTCATGGGAGTGACACTACCGTGACATCGCAAGAGCCTCCTGAATCCGAACAAGTATCATCCGATGCGAATACGCAGACGATGCTTTTTGAAAATGCACCAGCAGCAGTAGATCCCGAAAGTGCGATTGACCCTGCCCCTCGAACTTGGCGGCACGAACTGCGACAGGAACTTGAGAAACTCGCTGAGTTTCACATCCAAGACACAGACCTCTTGCCTGCAGCAAAGACAGATAACTCAAGCGATCCAGAAAACCAAAAGTTGTTTAGCGTCCAGTCCGAAAATGGTGACATTCATCATACAGATGATGTTGTCTCGCTCGTGCAACACCTTTTTGAGATCGAACACCGAGGACTTACGATTACCCGGTACAAAGGCTTGGCTGAAATGAACGCTGAACAGTTGCGCGACACCACGATGCGCCAGGATGAGCGTGTTCTACTTAGGGTGACACTTGAAGATGCCGTTGAAGCTGACCGCATCTTTACACTGCTCATGGGTGATATTGTGGAACCTCGTCGCGAATTTATAGAACGCTACGGCACTCAGGTAAATCTTGACCTGTACGGTGCTTAGAGGAGGACATCCCGATAAAGCGTTGTTTACGAACTATCAACGCTTTATCGCTCGTAATTGAAAGAAATCGTCAGCCCTCAGCTGTCAAAAAATAGGGTTTTACTCAATCAACCCTCTTCACTGAAAACCGATAGCCGACGGCTGATAGCCAAAAAAATATATGGAAAATATCCAAGAACGCAACATAGAAAATGAACTGAAAACGTCATATCTCACCTATGCGATGAGTGTTAATACCAATCGCGCGATACCTGATGTCCGTGACGGTCTTAAACCAAGCACACGTCGGATTATCTATGCTATGGGAGAGATAAATCTCACCGCGAACCGGCCCTATGACAAATGTGCCGCCGTCGTAGGGGAGGTGATGAAGAACTATCACCCGCACGGTGATGGACCCATTTATGGTACACTTGTCGGTTTAGCACAACCGTTTAGCACGCGATATCCGCTCGTAGATGGACAAGGCAACTTCGGCAGCATCGACGATGATCCACCGGGCGCGATGCGTTATACAGAATGCCGACTTACAGCTATCGCCGAAGAGATGCTCACTGACATTGATAAGCAGGTAGTTGATTTTCAACCCAACTACAAGGACTCCGTCGAAGAACCAACAGTTCTCCCGGGTCTCTTCCCTAACCTACTTGTCAACGGTACAACTGGTATTGGTGTCGGTTATCTCACGCGCATACCACCACACAACTTGGGTGAAGTGATTGAGGCACTGCTCTGCAAACTCTCAGATCCAGAGGCTGACTCAGAAACACTGATGGAACACATCATGGGTCCCGACTTTCCGACTGCGGGGGTTATCGTTGGTACCAGCGGCATCAAGGAGATGTACACCACCGGTAGAGGAAGTATGACTGTCCGTGCCAAAGCAATCATAGAAAGAATCTCTGATGCTAAAGGGGAAACCGAGCGGGAACAAATAGTCATCACAGAAATTCCATATCAGGTAAAGAAAAATCAGTTGCTCGAGCAAATGTATCAATTGGTAGTCAACAAAACTATCACTGGGATTAGCGACATCCGGGATGAGTCTGACAAAGAGATCCGCATCGTCATACCCCTTAAACGCGGAGAAATTGCTCAGGTTATTCTGAATCAGTTGTACAAACACTCAAAGATGCAAACGCACTTCAGTGCGAACCTTCTTTGCCTTGTAGAGGGACTTCCGAAGGTTCTAACGCTTGAGCAGATTCTACACTATTATCTTGAGCATCGACGGGATGTGGTTCGCCGGCGCACACAATTTGAACTCGCTCGTGCCGAACGCAGAAATCATATCCTTGAAGGGTATCTCTTAGCACTGCAGAACCTTGAAGCGATTATAGAACTTGTCCAAACGGCTGAATCCCCGCAAGCAGCGGAACAAGAACTTCGGGATACGTACCAACTCAGTGAACAGCAAGCAAGAGAAATTCTCACGATGACACTCCGCCAGTTGACTGGACTTGAGCGTCAGCGTATTCATGATGAATACACGGAAATATTAGATCGTATCGCTGAATTCCGTGCAATCCTTGCCAGTGAGACACTGATAACGGATATTATCCGAACAGAACTTGAAACTCTCAGAGAGAAATTCGGTGATGAGCGCCGCACTGAAATTACCGGCGAGGTCAAAGAATTTGAGGTTGAGGATCTCATCGCTGACGAAGAGATGGTGGTTACCTTATCCCACGCTGGCTACATCAAACGGTTGCCGATGGATACCTATCGAAAACAGCATCGTGGGGGTGTTGGGATTAAGGGAGCTACAACAAAGGATGGCGATTTTTTAGAGCACATCTTCGTCGCGACTGCTCATCAAAACATTTTGTTTTTCACAGATTTGGGCAAATGCTATACGTTGAAAGTGTACCAAATACCTGAAGCGCGTCGCCAATCAGCTGGACGTGCGGTTGTTAATCTACTCCGATTGGCACGCAACGAAAACATCACCGCTTATGTTACGGTATATCTGAAAGCAGGCAGTCAAGGAACTGAGGAAGCTGATGCTGGCGACGTTGCAACGAATAAATTTGTCTTCATGGCGACACAGCAAGGCATTGTTAAAAAGACAACACTCGCCAGTTTTGAGAATACACTGTCAAACGGGATCATTGCTGTTAAACTTGATGATGGTGACAAACTTATTGGCGCGCAAGTAACAGAAGGCAATTCCGATGTCATCCTTGTTACTCACAAGGGTACCGCTATTCGGTTCAGTGAGAAAGATGCAAGACCTCTTGGACGCAATACCCGCGGTGTACGGGGTATAGAACTCGGTGCTGATGACTTTGTGGCGCAAATGGTTATTGTTAACGGCGAGGGTACTGAGGCGGAAGAAATCGAAACCGGACAAGATGCAGCTAACGAAGATGATACCTTGTTGATTGTCACGGAAAACGGGTATGGCAAGCGCACGGCTGTCTCTGCTTATCGCTCTCAAAGACGCGGTGGGAAAGGCATCATCGCCATCGGAAAGTCGACCCGAAATGGCGCGGTTGTCGCCGCAAAACGCGTTACCGATATTGATGAGCTTGTTCTCATTAGTTCAAACGGATATGTTACCCGAACAGCTGTTGGCGACATTCGGCGTATCGGGCGCAATACCCAAGGTGTGCGCATCATGGCACTTCAAGCCGACGAAACACTTGTCGATGCCGCTAAAATTGAACTTTCGTCTTCTCTGCTTGAGGATGCGTAGGATTTATAGTGGATTTTACATACGGAGGAAAAAATGAAATATCTTGGCATGCTCACGATTTTTGTCTTCATCACGGTAAATTTCGTTTTAGGACGTGGTTCGCACGCCCAAACAGATGTACCCGCAGATGAAACACCTGAGTTGGTACCGCTCACCGATGCTGACACAGCGTTGAACGCCGACATGACACGTGCAGCAGATATCTATGCAAAACTGATGTGGGCTGCTTATTGCAGAACCGGCGAACGCAACATTCGTAAAAGCAAAGTCGCCTACGATGCTTTAATTGAGGAATTGGAACTTGCCAGTGAATCCATTGAAGACAAAGTCGTATCTGCACAGGGTATCAGTTTCATCTATACAGAACGTGCTGCGCTTCGATCTCTTCCAAGGTTACAAGATATTAACGGTGCTGAAGAAGATGCAAGAAAAGCCATTCAACTTAATCCTGAAAATGTAGAGGCGAAATGGATCCTTGCCAAGATACTAAAAGAACGGTACATTTCTTCTATAGATCGAAATGGACGTGGAAACCGGAATACCAAGGCATTAGAAGAGGAGATGCTTTCAGTCGGACAACAAATTATTGAATTGGATCCTGATCACGGTGAAGCACATTATTACATCGGTGGTATCGCGCGCTATCTCGGCAAAATTGAACTTGCAATCACGTCTTACAAAGCACTTACCCGTATCCTACCATTTAAAGCTGAATATCATTGGGAGCTCGGAGAACTCTATGAAGCCCAAAACCTTCTTGAGGCAGCTTTGCTGTCCTATGAGAGGGTCATAACCATCCGTCCAGAAGAAATAAGGGTCTGGAACCGTCTCGGTCAACTTTACCTTCAGACCGGTGACGATTCAGCGGCAGTGCGCTCCTTTCAAACTGTTTTGGAATCGCTCGAAAGTGGTGCTGTCCCCCGTTCACCTCGCAACCCCGGTTTGACAGAAATTGACGCACACAGTGGTATCAGTCTTGCCTATCAGGCACAAGGCGATTTTGAAAAGGCTGAACATCATATCACAAGTGCTATCGCCTTATTAGAAAAACGCGCGCTTTCAATGCGAAGTGGAACGCGTACCAGCCGCGCGACAAGTACAGAACGTATTGAATTGGCTGTTCGTATCAGAGATACCCGTTACACACTCGCACAAATTTACCTTAGATTCAACCAGGCACAAAAAGCGGTGGATACCTTTGAAAGAATTTTGGATGTTGATGCCAAATATGTCCCCGCGCTTACAGGTATTGGGATAGCTTACCAAATGCTGGATGATGTGACGCGGGCAGAAAACTATCTGCGTAAGGCGATAGAGCAGCCCTCTCAGGAGGAATTACCAGATGCCTACAACGCACTGGGTTACCTCTATGCAGAGCAGGGCATTAAATTAGATGAAGCAGCAACACTTATTCGTCGTGCACTCAAAAGTGCACCAACATCCGGGGCATATCTCGATAGTTTAGGGCTTGTCTATTTTAAGCAGGGAAAATTGGATGCCGCCATAGAAAATTTGGAGCAAGCAAATCACTACCTACCCGATACACCTGAAATCCTCTTGCATCTCGCTGAGGCATACCTTGAAAAAGGTTTGAAAAAGAAGGCGTTGCAGACTTTAGAGCATGCCATGCGGATTGAACCCGACAACGTCGAACTCCGCCAGAAACTTGACATCATCAAATCCGGCAGATAGTTTATGGCTATCAGTCCTCAGCAGTCAGCGTTCAGTGGAATAGCCATCGCTGTCAGCAATTAGTAAAGTGTTTTGGGGTCATCTAAAACCTCTTTGCTGATCATGAGCGAGGTGAATGCCCTAATCGCTGACGATTAATACGCCGATAGTTATTCCCCATGAAAAATATAATAGTGTTTTTTATCCTTATGCTATTGCTGTTAGGGTCGCCTTGTCAAAGTTCGGGATACCTCTGTGGGACACCGCAATTGTCGGACACAAAAATGCCGTTCCGTCCGCTCCCAACAACAGACAGAGGCCCGGGTGCGAACACAATGCCACTCGACCTGCCCGGCAACCTGACTGCACCTGCGCTGCCAGCTGCACCTGCGCTCCCGATTGGTACACAACGGACTTTCTTTGTCCCTGACTTTAGGAGTATGCAACAATACACGGTCTCTGCGGTTTTACAGGGGATCGGCAATTTCTGCTATATCTTTGTTGAGGAGGCTGAGTGGAACACACGCGTCACTGTGGAAACAGTAGCATCAATAGTACATGCTTTTGAGGTCGCTACACCAGCGAATCCGGAGCAAGGAATTTATCCTACATTGACAAGGTTCTTCGGACTCCCACCGGATATTGATGAAAATGGCAGGGTTATTTTGCTGTTGCTCAATATTCAAGACGCAAATCATCCCAGTCAATACACGGCAGGATTTTTCAATCCCGCGGATCAAAGTCGTGGTGTACTTAGAACGCCAGGGTTCCGTGGGTTTCCAATTCGTAGTAACGAAGCGGACCTATTGTATATTGATACGCAACCGTTGAACCCAAATAGTGAAATTGCTCATAATGTCATCGCCCACGAGTTCTTACACCTCATTCATTGGCGGCACGATCCGCACGAGGCGACTTGGGTTGATGAGGGTTGTGCCGGATACGCATCATTTCTCTGCGGCTATTCCGTGCTGGAGCATGTAGGTGCCTTTGAAAAAACGCCTTCTGTTTCGCTTATCGCCTGGCCTGAAAGGGATGCAGACGCGCTACCACACTATGGTGCCGCTTTCCTATGGATGCTCTACCTCCATGAACAGCATGGCGGTACAGGCACCCTGGCTGAAATTGTCCGGAACCGGGGTACATCGCTCACTGGTATTGCCGATGCGCTTGCATTGAAAGGCATTACACAGAAGGTTTCTGATATCTTTATTGAATGGAAGTTGGCAAACTACCTCTCTGATTATCATGCTGTTAGACTTACGCTTTCACCGCGTCGCTGGCACAACTCCTATCCAAGTGGCACACAGGACGGAAAGCTCAGTAACTTTTCAGCAGATTACATCGGATTTGAGGATGCTGGTGGATTGACACTCGGTTTCTCGAGTAATTCTGGGGTAAACAGTGCTGCGCATGCAATTGAATTTTATAGCACTGGCGATGTCCATGTGCGGGAGATAACGTTGTCTGCGGGTAACTCGGGTTCCGTTGTCGTGCCGAATGCTGTTACAGAAGTACTCTTAGTGCCGAGTTTACAAACAGAGACAATCAACGCCGGGACACATAGTTCCAATTATCAATATAGTGCAGCGCGTGGCGCACATATCACTTTTATCTCGGCTGCGCTTCCGAATCCTGTGCATCCTCGGTACTGGGACATCATCGCCCAGCCGAGTGAATCTCTCGTTGGGTTAACCCCAACTGTGACGTTGATACTCTTCGACAATAAAGTGGAACGTCTCTATAGGGAAACACAGGCAATGTACCAAATCACACAAGATATGCAGGGCAGTCACCTATACCGACTCTCATTTCTTCTTGAACCAGAGATAGCACCCGAATCTGTTATATATCAGATTTCACTTGATTCGCGAATTGTTGACACAGGATCGTTAACCGAGTAACATAATATATGCACGACGGATTAGCATCAAGCTTCAGTAAATAACCGCGTTACTATTTTTTCTTCACTACTTACGCATCCTCCATTGCTGGCGAGGTTTGAAACCTTGCCAGCGGCGTGTAGTTGCTGTTCATAGGAAAATTGCGTAAGTCTTATGCTTGATGACCTTTTTGGAATTGAGCTGCAGCTCGGTTTTCACTGGTAATAAAAAAGAAAATTATGTTTTCACGTTCTTCTCTTTGAAAAGGGGGAAAAGATGCAAGCTACACTCTATGCAGGAACTATTGGACAAAGCGTTTGGCACAGTACCGATAACGGAGATACATGGCGCAGAATGAGTAACGGGCTCTTCCCGGAGGCTGATGTTCGCGCTATAGCTGTCAACCCAAGTGACTCAGACACCCTCTATGCAGGTACCGAGAACGGTATCTTCCGAACAAACAATGCTGCTGAATCGTGGCATCACCTTCCAAGTCCTATGGATGGACGCGAAGTCTGGTCAATAGCGATTGATTCAAGGACACCAGAAACGCTTTATGCTGGCACGTGTCCTTCCGCGCTTTTCAAATCTACTGATGGCGGCGATAATTGGACACAACTCGATGTTGACTTGGCGGAAGAATGTGAAGGGATCCCGATTGTACCACGCGTTACGACCTTTGTGATTGATCCTGAAGATTCACAAATACTCTATGCTGGGATTGAAATTGATGGGATGCGTCTCAGCAGCGATGGCGGTGAAACATGGACAGAGCGCAGCGAAGGACTCAGTAGTTTGGACATTCACGGGCTTTGTGTCGTCCCCGGTTCACCGAAAACGATCATCGCAGCGACGAACAACGATGTTTGTGTCACGACGGACATGGGCAAACAGTGGACACCCTTAAATGTCAAAGCACATTACCCGTGGCCCTACTGTCGTGCCGCGTTTTTTCTCAACGGCGATTCAGGCAGGGTGTTCATCGGTGCTGGAAATGGTCCCCCGGGCGACCAAGGTGGTATCTTCTCAACTCGTGATGCCGGAGAAACATGGGATCGTGCGGATATCGGTAGAACTGCGAACAGCACAATCTGGACATTTGCCCATAATCCGAAAATCAACGACCTACTAATCGCTTGTAGTGTAAGCGGTCAACTCTATCGCAGCACAGATACTGGTGATTCATGGACTAAACTCTCACACGAATTTGGGGAAGTTCGAGCATTGGCTGTCGGATAAGGCTTGACTTATTTCTGCAATTTGTGGTATGCTGTTGGTAATTCAGTTTCCCATATGCGGTGGCATGTTTCACATATCTCACCTACAGTTAAACGAGATTACAAACCCGCGTGTGGGAAGCCTAAGCCTTTTGGTCGAAGACCGAGTTATTTATTTCCTCGCGAAGCGAGAGAAAGATTTTTTACAGCACGTAAATTAGCACAAATTTTCGGTTTCTCAATTCGGGAAATTTGGCTTTCAAGTTATGCCCAAAATTATAGGAGGCACACTTCAGTGATACGTTTCTTGACAATTCTGTTTATACCGCTTCTCTGTGTTGCAATAGTAGGTTGCATGCCCGAGCCTAACATTACCACCCCACCACCGATAAGCGAAGCGAAGCGCATTGTAATCACCCCACTCTACGCTGAGGCAGGCGCGGCAGAAGAGGTAAGCAAGTTAGGTGGTAGAATCAGCGTGAACCTCGCAACCCGACTCGAGATCATATTCAAGAATGCAGAGTGGGTTTATGACCGTTCGAGCAAACTTAAACCTATTGACGACAAACTCACAGAATTGGGGTTAACGTTGGTGCAGGTTTATGAAGACCCTGCTTTGGCAGCGAAACTCGGACAGGCACTTGAGGCGGATATGGTTATCGTCGGGATGGTTGAAAAACCGAGTCTAACTCGGCGCGACTTTGACCAACATCTGATGAAACAAGGTAGACAAGGCGGAATTTCTGGTACATCCACTTATATTCGTACCCGTCTGACTGCGATTGGCCGTACCCAAGTTAAAGTTATTGATACAAATTCCAGTGAGATTATTTTTAGCAACCGCATCCGGTCGTACCTCAAATACTGGTACGCCTATCAGACCCAGATGAGCGAACAGCAAATCTATAAGACTGCGGAGGAGAGGTATGCCGATTTGGGGAAATATCTCCCGCTCAGGATCGCTTATAGCCTCCATCCAACTGGATTAAAGTTGGAACCCGAAGAGCAGATTCTGCTTAAACCCGATATCGAGCTAAAAGGGACTGGTGGTATCGTCGAATTTAATTAAGGCGTATAGGCGTGGTCTCTAACCAAACTAATTATGTCAAAACAATAGGCGCGGAAGCAACCGCGCCTATTTCATGAACGCCGGAAATTCGCGAAGTAACTTTCAAGTTGATGGATATATGCTTCACCGTACTTCAATAGGTCTTGGGAGACATCGTACAGTTCGGAGGGCGCGAGTTCTTGATAGGGGTTGATGATGTTTTCATAATAACTTAGAGCTTTCATGAAAAAATCCAGTGTCTTTTTATCTATCGCGTTGTCTTGATGGAGTGTCAAAAAACTGTGATGTTTTTGTTGCGGTGGTGTTTGCCCCTTAAATTCAATAATAACATTGTTGATATCCACGGCGCGTTGGATAATCATGAGGAAGCAGCTTTTAACGTAGGAATGTGTGATTCTGTCCGCATCAACATACGCTTCTTGACTTTCAGGCAGCCCATTCTGTAATTGCTCGAAGCATTCGTTTATGGATTCCAACTTCGCTTTCACA
>VXXH01000293.1 GCA_009835515.1 Candidatus Poribacteria bacterium | reverse complement strand
GATAAGAGAACCCATCACAAGGGACTGAAAACCCAGTATTGTAGGTTGGGTAGAACGGTGTTGAGAAAGCAGATGTCAAGCAAATAAACCCTACGGGATTCAAGAGCGGTTTGAAGTTTTCAAGGTTTCCGCGGAGGATCCGGTTCGGTTGATGAAGATTAATTTTTTAATTCGGTAATTTTTAGGGAAGTCCGGTTCGGTTAGGAATGCAGATCGCAAGAAACCCCCCTTATCAGGGGGGCAGGTGTGTACACCGCAAAACCGAACCTACCGGGCCTGGAGAAAATACGGATAACTGCAAATTGAGAAAAAAAAACGGCGAGGCTATAAACCTCGCCAGCGAAAAAGTAGACTACCTATGAAAAGACTGACAACGCTACTACCGAAATGTGACCTTATCCTTCTCTGCTCTCTCAAGCAGGCTTTGAACAATCTGTAATGTCAATTTAGAGAGCTTTTCCGAGAATTCGGCATCTGTAAGCGTTCGATATCGCGAGGGTTGCGATGTCGTAAGCCGTTCATTCGCAATCGTCAACGCACTCGACACGAGCGGCATAGGCACTTCGATCGGCACAGACGCAGGCGCACCATTTTCTTCTGGCACAGGCATAGGTATTTTCCCGGTCGTATCACCTGCCAAAAAGCTTTCGCGCCGTGAATTGATTTCGGCTAATACTTGCTGCGACGCGATTTGGTGTGCAAACTTTTTTGAACCGGGGACGGGTTCTGGGGTCTCATGGACATGGTCACCGTAAGATACGGTCACCTGCCAACAAGGCGCATCCGCCGGACCGTGTTGTGTCTCCGTGTACGTCGGTTGCTGCATGCCCCGTTCTTGGCAATATTGAATCAAAAGTCCTTTGTAATTTTCCGAAGCCTCGTCAGGTGCCAAATCTGCCATGCATTCCTCCTCGGGCCGTTTTAGCGGGAACTGCCACCGCCGCCACTACCGCCGTTATAATACTGCGGACGCTCACCCACTCTACGGGGTTTGACTTTCCGCTGCCGTTTCATCTCAATCCTACGCCGTTTTTCGCTCGGTTTCTCATAGAAACTCCGCTTTTTAATCTCTGTAACGATACCGGCTTTACCACACATCTTTTTAAAACGTGCCAAAGCGCGATCAAACGCTTCACCTGAGTCTACACTCACTTCTACTTGAACCATTGCTTTGAACCTCCATTGGAATTTGAAATCTCGAAAACATTGTATAAATTGTATCACATTTCAGTGGGGATGTCAAATAATTCTCAGGTGTGTGCTTGACAATTTATCAATAACCCGTTATACTTACGCCACCCAAAAGGAGGCATCACCATCACAGAAATCGTTATCCTCTGCTTCGGCGCATGGCTCACCGGTGTCAGCAAAGCTGGCTTCGGCGGCGGCATCGGTATGATCGTTGTCCCGATGTTCGCGCACTTCCGCAGCGCACGGAACGTCATTGGACTCATGCTCCTGCTGCTCTTTTCGACCGATGTCTTCTCACTCCGGCACTATTGGAAACGATGGCACCGCCAAAGCGTCACACGTCTTATCCTCGGTTCTGTCCTCGGTATCGTCCTCGCAAGCCTGATTTTAAAGGACATCTCCGATGTTCATCTCAAGAAGGTGATCGGCGGCACCGCGTGTCTCTTTGCAGTGCTGGAGTTCCTGCGTCCCTACTGGCAACCGTTGCTCGGCAACTCGGGGGAATCGACCGACACAGCACTCCAATTTAAAAGGTGGCAAGGGCTGCTCGCAGGGATGTTTGCCGGGGCGTTTTCAACGCTTGCACACATGGGTGGACTCGTCGTCGTTATGTATCTCCTTCCGCAACGTTTGAGTAACACCGCCTTCGTCGCGACAACAACCGCCACCTATTTCTCACTCAATCTTATCAAAATCCCGTTCTATTACCAACTCGATCTTTTCTCTTTCGAGATTTTAGTTGAAGCCATCGCGCTCCTACCCTTCATCGGACTCGTCGTGCTAACAGGTATCTCACTGAACAACCGTGTGTCAGAACGCCTTTTTTCAAAGATCGTCTTGTTCTTCCTATTCGCCACAGGGATACATCTACTTTTGGGTTGATTAGTTGTCAGGGGGAATAGTTATCAGTTTTTATGGTTGTCAGTTATCGGTTATCAGTTATCAGTTAAAAGAGGATTGGGACAATGCAAAAGGTCTCTTTACTGAAAACTGAAAGATTTTTCGCAGAAAAATCGTACTGACGACTGACAACTGTTAAAACTGACAGATTTTTTCGCAGAAAAAATCGCTCTGACAACTGATAACTGTTAAAACTGAAAACCGTTGCGGTATTTCCAAAAATCGTGTATAATACGATCCATAACAAAATACAGATGAGGTCAAAAAATAATGAGCTTAAAATGGGGCGTGCTGGGTGCTGGGAGCGTTGCACAACGGCGGGCGATGCCAGCCATCCAAAAAGCGGATGGTGCGGAACTTCACGCGCTGCTCTCACGCGATACCGCACGCGCAGAACGACTCGCACATGAACACGGCGCAACCAACGCTTATACCACCGTTGATGCACTTCTCTCAGACGACGCACTCAATGCAATTTACGTCTCAACCCCCGTCCACCTACACGCCCAACAGGTCATCGCTGCAGCCGAACGCGGCTTGCACGTGCTTTGTGATAAACCGATGGCACTCACGCCACAGGAATGCACAGAAATGATCGCCGCTTGTGATGCCAACGGTGTGCATCTGCAAGTCTGTTTCCTATTCCGATTCCATTCCTGTTTTCAGCAGATCCGAACATGGATAGGCGAAGGACGTTTCGGGCAGCTCGTGCATGGACGTATGCCGTTCCTGAAACAGTATCAACTCGCGCCCGACGAATGGCGTGCGCAACCCGAAGAGGGGGGCGGCGGATGCTTCATGGATCTCGGACCCCACAGTATAGACCTGCTCCGCTATCTTATCGGCGAGGTGAATGCTGTCAGTGCATTCTATAACAGCGCAACCCAAGGCATCCGTGTTGAAGAAACCGGAGGTATCTTCATGCGTTTTGATAACGGCGCGCAGGCGTTTACAGACCTCAGTTTCTCTGTCCCGCAGTGCGACATCGTTTTGGAACTCTATGGGACAGAAGGCACTGTCTGGGTTTACAACGACGACGGTTGGAAAATGAAAACCTACTTCGGTGGTGAACGGCAGTTGATCCCGTCGCAATACGAGGACCTATATCAGTGCCAGTTTGAACATTTTGCAGCCTGTGTGCAACAGGGGGCATCGCCAATCACTACAGGATTTGATGGGTTGCGGGCAAACGAGATTCTCGCCGCCGCCTACCGTTCAGGCGAAACCGGTCAAGTGGAGCCGTGTCCTGCTACGAGATAGTTGAGAATATAAATTCTTCAGGACTTACGCAAATTGAGCAAATATCAGGTATTTAGGGCGCAAAAAGCGGTAATTTGGTTTCCCTTTCAACCCCCTAAAGAATCAGAATCAACGGTATGAAGCCCGTGTGGGCTTCCCCGGGTATGAATGCCTTATGGGCATTCCCCGCCCCTTATCAGGGGGACTTTAAAACGAAATGCGTAAGTCCTATTCTTAATCTTCCGTATTCTTAATCTTCATTAACCGCGCCCTACCTTATTCATCCATTCGTGTCAAAATGGCACAATATCGCCAACCTTAATTTTGATAGCGTCAATTTGTCACGGTTAAAAACCTGCCAAAATGTCACGGATTCCGCGGTAACGCTGACGCGCTGGCAGGTTTGGCGTTTGGCACGAAAATTGCTAAAGATATACGTGAAGACGGTCTCTATTTTACCGTTTCATGATAAACAGGTACGAAGCGGAGGCATTCGCGCCTCTCTCTATAATTTTTTACGCCAAACTCAAGGAGGAATTCAACGACATGGCACTTGTACCCCTTGGCGATAGGATTCTCGTCAAACGTTCAGATAACGACGAGCAGATGACCAGTGGCGGGATTATCATCCCGGATACCGCGAAGGAAAAACCGCAGGAAGGCGAAGTCGTTGCCGTTGGTAACGGTCGGATACTCGACACCGGTGATCGGCAGCCCGTTGATGTGGAAGTGGGTGACTTGGTGCTTTTCGCCAAATATGGCGGCACCGAAGTTACGTATGACAATATCGAATATCTCATCTTGCGCGAAGATGATATCTTAGCCAAGGTTAACTAGGAAAGGAGTTAAACACATGGCAGCAAAACAACTGGCGTTTGATGAAGAAGCAAGGAGCGCTATTAAACAGGGCGTTGATAAACTCGCCGACGCTGTTAAAGTCACGTTAGGCCCAAAAGGACGGAACGTGGTGCTGGATAAAAAATTCGGTGCACCCACGATCACCAAAGATGGTGTTACCGTCGCTAAAGAGGTCGAACTTGAAGATGCCTACGAAAATATGGGTGCGCAGATGGTCAAAGAGGTCTCCTCTAAAACCAGCGACGATGCTGGCGATGGTACCACGACCGCGACGATCCTCGCCCAATCGATCTATCGCGAGGGCTTGAAAAACGTCGCCGCCGGACACAACCCGATGGCACTCAAACGCGGCATTGAAAAAGCCGTTGACACTGTCGTTAACTCAATCTCTGGCTTGAGCAAAGAGGTCTCTGAGAAGACCGAAATCGCCCAAGTCGCCGCGATCTCCGCAAATAACGACAACGATATCGGTGAACTCATCGCTGATGCTATGGAGAGAGTCGGAAAAGATGGCGTGATTACCGTCGAAGAAGCAAAAAGCCTTGAAACGACACTCGATGTCGTGGAAGGTATGCAGTTTGACCGCGGCTATCTCTCCCCTTACTTTATCACCGATGCCGATCGGATGGAAGCCGTCTTAGAAGATGTAGATATCCTCATCCACGAAAAGAAAATCAGTAGCCTTCAAGACCTCAGACCTGTCTTAGAGCGCACTGCCCAACAGGGGAAACCGCTGTTGATCATCGCCGAAGATGTCGAAGGCGAAGCACTCGCTACTGTTGTCGTCAATAAGATTCGCGGAACACTCCGTTGTGCCGCTGTTAAGGCGCCCGGATACGGCGACCGACGCAAAGCCATGCTCGAAGACATCGCTGTCTTGACAAATGGACGCGTCATCTCCGAGGACCTCGGGATTAACCTCGAAAACGTCACCGCGAATGACCTCGGTACTGCCAAAAGCATCCGTATTGACAAAGACAACACGACGATTGTTGAAGGCGAAGGCACAACCGAAGCCATCCAAGGGCGTATCGATCAGATCCGTAGGCAAATTGAAGACACAACATCCGACTATGACCGCGAGAAATTGCAGGAACGCCTCGCAAAGCTCGCTGGTGGTGTCGCCGTCATTAATGTCGGTGCCGCAACGGAAGTCGAGATGAAAGAGAAGAAAGCACGTGTTGAAGATGCAATGCACGCCACACGCGCCGCCGTTGAGGAAGGCGTTGTCGTTGGCGGTGGTGTCGCACTCGTGAGAGCCCAAGAGGCACTTGATTCGCTCGAACTCAGTGATCCTACGGAAGCAGTTGGTGCTTCGATTGTCCGTCGGGCACTTGAAGACCCACTTCGTCAAATCGCGAAGAACGCTGGACAAGAAGACTCCGTCGTCATCGCGAAGGTCAAAGACGAAGGCGGGAACATCGGCTACGATGCCTATGAAGATCGGTTCATCGACATGTTTGAAGCGGGTATCCCTGATCCTGCTAAGGTCGTACGGGTCGCATTGCAAAACGCGGCCAGCATCGCAGGTTTGATGATCACCACGGAAACGCTCATCGCCGAACTGCCTGAAGCGGAAGCACCGGCACCGCCGATGCCGCCGGGTGGTGACATGTATTAGAGCACTACATTTGAATCAGTAGGTGTGGTTTGATGAAGTTTAAGAAAATATTTCGGTAATTGACGTGCAATAAATTGCCCTACTACAAACGAGCGGGTTCGTAGTAGTGCGATTCATCGGACGTTCTGACATTACCGAATTAATAAATTAATCTTCATGTAACCACACTGAACGCTCAAGTTCTGATTGGCGGGGTTCCGAACCCCGCCTTTCCTTTTTAACAGGTTGTCACCGGCACTTAGTCTTGGTAAGCGCACGCCTAAATCTGCTCGGCAAGGTTGACTCGGATTATTGATATTTCTGTTAGGTCTCATCCGCTGATGGCTGACAGCTGATAGTCAACCACCAAAACTCCTTGACGACTCCACCAAAATCTGTTATGCTATATAATATAGGTCGTAGCGTAGGAGCGGTTATGGAAACCACAGAAACAGACATATTTGATATCTTCGATTTTCCAATCCAGCACTTCCCTGATAGAAGTGCCAGATGGTTACTCCAAGATAAAGAGAACGTTCGGGGGTTAATAGAAATCATCGCAGCTCAACTTGCATCGCACATTGATTTTACTCAACTGGCTCAACTGAACAGAAGTTTTGTTTCCGACACGCTTCGTGAGCAGGAATCCGACATCATCTTTAGTGTCCCATTTCGTGCGGGGTCTGAAACTGAGGAACTGCTCATTTATATCCTCATTGAACACCAATCCACGGTTGATGTGACAATGGGATTTCGAGTGTTATTTTATATGACGCAAATTTGGGACTCCCAGCGGCGCGAGTGGGAATCAGAGGATGTTCCGAAAGGTGAATGGCGTTTACGTCCGATTCTCCCGATCGTATTTTACACAGGGGCGCAACGTTGGAATAGTGCGTTGTCCCTCACTGGAATAATGGACATACCGGACGCACTCGCTCGGTTTGTCCCAGCATTTGACACGCTGTTTCTCAGTGTAAAGGAGACAGCGGCATCGGATCTGACGCGCATTGATCATCCGTTCGGATGGTTGCTAACGGTGCTTCAACAAGAGCATGCGGACAAGGATCTAATAAGCAGCGCGTTGCAGCAAGCGATGACGCATCTGAGCGAACTGGGGCGAGAACGGTCCGAACAACTGAGACGATCGGTAGCGTATCTGATTCTGCTGATTTTGCATCGCCGTCCGGTTGAAGAACGCGATGACTTGCTAACAATCGTGAACGACTATACAGATGAAATGGAGGTGGGTACCATGGCAGATGCCATAGCAGGAACGCTCTTTGAACAAGGCGTAGAACAAGGTGAAGCACGCGCAAGGCGCGCTGATGTTCTCAAACTACTGCAGTCCCAATTTGGCGATATTCCCGAGAGTCTCATCACCCAGATCAATGCTATGCAAAATCCTGCGGAACTGGATACGCTGTTTGATGCGGTGCTTGATGCGGAGACGATAGACGATATTCATTTGCAAAACGGGGACACCCGATAATCCCGGGTCCGATAGGCGTGCCTCCCTGGCCTTGTAGGTACGTTTGCCCTTGCACTTACTAACTGCTGATAATCGATAACCGATCGCTTGCCAAAAACCGATCACATTCCTGAAGTACAGTCGCAACCTTGATGGTATGCATACACGGCGACGTTCCATCAGGTAACGCCTGACACCCATATTCAAATCCTAAATTCAGACACGGGCTACACGGCAGTGCCGCACGGACAATACTCGCATCACGGCTCCAAGGTCCCCATTGTGCAGCGTTTGTCGGGCCGTGCAGCCCGATAACCGGTGTACCCGTCGCAGCCGCGAGATGCATCGGCCCACAGTTACCGCTCACCACTAACACCGCATCCGAAAAAAGCGCGGCAAGTTGATTAACGTCCGTCTGTCCCGCAAGGACGACTGCCCGCTGCTGCGTCCGCGCCGCAATCGCTTCAGAGAGGTGGACCTCATTCGGCGCGCCTGTCAAAACAAGCTGTACGCCGTAGCGTGCAATCAGTGCATCCGCTAATGCGACATAGGACTCTTGGAGCCACCTTCTGCGCGGTTCACCCCGTCTCCCCGCTTCTGGATGTAGTACCACAAAGGGTACGTCCGGCGCAACCTGTTCTTGAACCAAGACTTCGCGCACCCACGTCCGCGCCGCCGCACCGCACCAAGTTTCAAGTGTAAGTTCCTGTGTTGAGCATCCCAACCGCGTCGCGAGATCCAAGAAATTTCGCACTTCGTGCCGACCTTGGACGTGTTGCACTGTCTCTGTAAAGAGAAAGTGGCGATACTGCCCTTTTGTCTGAAACCCAATACGCACGGGTGCCCCGCTCATGTAGGCAAGGAGCGCGCTCAACCGGGGCCAATGCTCCAGATCGATTGCCCAATCGAACTGTTCGCGCCGCAGCACCGCAAACAACCGATACATCGGCATCCGAAAAGAGAGCTGTTTATCAATGTAGGGACAATTTGCCAAATAGTTAAGATTCGTCGGGGATGCCAACATTGTGAGCTCCGCATCCGGGAAGGCCTGCCGTATCGCGCGGATCGTCGGAACAGCCAGAATGGTATCACCCAATGCGGAGAGTTGGATGAAGAGGATTTTTTTCGGTGTATAAGACACCGAATCACGCCTACGAAATAAACTGAGCATACCACAAAGCGGTATGCCCACATAACGGTCTAAGTACTGTTGAAAACGGTTGGATTGTATCATAGTTGTCAGTTGTCAGTTTTCAGTACGATTTTTTCTGCGAAAAATCTTTCAGTTTTAACAGTTGTCAGTCGTTAGTACGATTTTTCTGCGAAAAATCTTTCAGTTTTCAGTAAAGAGACCTTTTGCATTGTCCCAATCCTCTTTTAACTGATAACTGATAACCGATAACTGACAACCATAAAAACTGAAAACTATTTCCTCTGATAACTAATTCGCATACCCGTACAACTCGATCTCCGCGATTTTCGCTAACGCCGTCGTCGGCCCTGTGAGATGGTACAGATACCGCCCGCGCCGTCTATTGCCGTCAGGCGTCTCTACATTCTCACGCTTGAGTTTCAGGTTCTCACGCCGTTGTGCTGCATCATCTGTCGTCCGTCGCACCAATAACTTAATACCCGTCGTCGTGACAACCTTGTTCAGACGGATGTCAATCACCCGATCCTTATTTGTCCGTCGGTCATAGATTTTTTTCCATTCTCCGAGCGAGTCAAACGCTTGTACCTCAAAATCCTCCAGATTCGTGGAGTGGATAACGATACGATAAATTGACCGCTTCTCCGGGAGATGGATAATCGCCTCTGACGGGATATTGAGGTCCGTTAAGGCACTGCCGGAACTTTTCTTGCGTTGAGACTGCCCAATCGTCTCAGGATTATCGTCAATAAGTGCTGGGTCACTGGCTGTTACACCCGATTGAAGTGCGTAATTCTCACTCCAGCTCTGTCCGAGACTACAACCGACACATAAACCCATCAGACCCAACAGCGGCAACATGTAAATATAACCGACCTTGAATTGCGTACGCATTATTCCCTTCTCCTTCGGATTTGACTATTCATTGTCTCAATCTGCTTAACAATATCCTCTTTCGTCAACGGACGCACATTGAAATGCAATTGTCTAAAGAACGGCACGAGGTCTTCACCGGCTGCTTTGCTGAAATAGTAGACCAGCACACTCGTCGGCATCAAGGACTCTAATTGTTGGTGAAGCCCATCCGCCTCCATCAATTCAAAGACCTTAATGTAAAAATCGTTGCCGTATCGTTCCCATAATTCTGCCACCAGCGTGTACGCGTAGCGATATCTCCACTGTGTCAAGGGGCTGCTTTCCGTATGCCCGACCCAATTCTCGAGTTCATTCTCACCGTTGAGATCAATGCGGATATCCGCCTTGAGGCTATCAAGTTTAGCGTGCAATCCGCCTTTGGCATACTCCGACTGAATCAGCACGGCGATGCCTTCCGAAAACCAGACCGGGATATAATAGATATTCGTGAACGCGTGTGTCAATTCATGCACCCGCACCCCGTGTTTTTCATACATCTGCATCGGAAAGTCCATCTGAATACCGGCAATAAACTTCACATACCGTCCGTTTGAAATGCCGGAGCGATACTGGGTACTCGTAAACGCTGCGAGTCTACTGCCTCTATAGGCGTCATGCAGCGTCACATGGATCTGATGCTCTGGATGAAACCCGAAGTGTTCGCTCATCGCATCGTAAAGGCTCTCCATATAGCCGAGTGCACTGCGGATGAATTCTTTCCGCTCCGGGACCTCGTCGAATGCTGGAAGTCCGTGCAGATCCTCAGCGAATTTGAGGGTATAGTGATCGCTCTCGCCGAACAAGGCATCTTCTGTGATTTTTTTTATGGTTGCCTTTGAGGGTTTAAGCATCAGGGAAGTCGCGTTCCGCTTCTCAAGTAGCCGTTTCTCACGGCGCTGCTGTGCCTCTTTCAGTGCAGTACAACTGTTGAAAACCAGTGCTGCCACAAGTAATGTCGGTATCACGCACAGAAACGTAGCAACGGGGCGTAATGGGCTTCTATATATCATGATACACCTCTCTTTAGAGCGGCACCGCCCTCGATTTATCCCCGATGCGGCGCATGGTAATATCTTGCGCAACCGTCGGGTCGGGCAGCCCTGTCTCAGCGAGCCTGCGTTCCAAAAAATCCGACATCTCCGCTTTCAAACGTGCAACGACATCGTCTGCTTCCTCAGCGAGGTTGTAGACCTCATCCGGATCCTCTTCAAGATCGTAAAGTTCCAAATCTGGCGTGTTGTAAACAGCAGGCGTGCCACCGGTTTCAACGATCAACTTCCATTTCTGCGTCTGCCATCCGCGCTTTTTCATCCAGCCACACTCCGTAAGATAGACCGCCCGTGTCGTGCCATCCTGCGCCCCACTTTCCATCAACGCACGTAGACTTACGCCTTCCATCTTTTCGCGTTCCGCCACCGCTGTCAATCCCGCATAATCGAGAATTGTCGGTGCGATATCAGTGAGACGCACAAGCCCGCCAAGGCGCTGCTCTGCTGGGATAAGTGCCGGGCAGTGAACGATCAACGGCACATGGCAGTTTGTTTCATAAAGCCCGTGGTGATCATACCAGAGTTCGTGTTCATCAAGTTCTTCACCGTGATCCGCCGTAATAATCAGCAGTGTCTCCTCAAGCTGCCCAGAATCTTGTAGGTACCGAAAAAGCTGCGCCAGGCATGCGTCCATATAGGCGATCGAGGCATCGTATTGTGAATTCACATAGCGTCTATCTCGCCAGAGTCGTTTCTTCGCAATGTTTTCCGGATCAGTAGGATCCGGTGTGCACATCCACTGTCGGAAATAGTCTGTGAAGGGTTCACAGGCATAAACGGCATCCATACTCCGATTCTTCGGATCGCATTCGTCCCCACTATAAAACATCCGTTCAAAGGGAAGCGGCGGGTGATATGGTGTATGCGGATCCCAGTAGTGGAGAAAAGCGAACCACGGCTTATCTTGAGACTGTGCAAGGTCTAAAAGTTCAATGGCTGTCTGATTAACCGCTTCCGCTTTTCGCGCTTTCCGGTAACCGCTCTCCCATTGATAGCCTCGGTACTGACCTTCAGGAAAACCGCGCTGAAACCAGCGCCCCAAATTATCCGCAGCGACGGTGAAGTAACCCGATTCGCTTAATAACTCCGGCGTGGTTTTAACATCTTCCGCTAAGTTTAGTGTCCCGCCTTGTGTGATGATTTGGTGAGACAAAACATCTTTACCGGTGAACATCGTGGTATGTGCAGGGTGCGTCGGGATATGTGGACTGATACACTTCTCAAAAAGCGTCGATTTTTCTACCAGCGCATCAAGGTGTGGTGTTGTTAAATTATAATGTCCGTAACAACTCATACTTGATGCTCGGAGTGTATCCAAAGATATAAGGATGATATTGCGCAAACTTTCTGCTCCTTTATTAACCATTAGCAGTCAGTCGTCAGTACGATTTTTCTCCGAAAAATCTTTCAGTTATCGGTTAAGAGATGATTTGTGGCAGGGCTTTTCTCGGAGCTGCCATAGTATCGTAGGTTGGGTAGAACGGGCTCCATCAAACCCCTAAAAATCATGAAAAATAGTGCCTCTCCATGCCTGCTATCTCAAACAGAAACCGAGTGAAACCCAACGCTTCATTTTGAAGTATCCGTGATTATGCCGGTGTGAAGTTGGGTTTCGCTGCGTTCTTGAGCGAATATGACGACAGATCGGATTTTAGGGTATTTGAAACACCGACATCTTTCTTTTTTTTCCGCTCTACCCAACCTACGGGCACCCGACTTTACTATAAATCGGTAATGTAGAAGGGGTTTGTAACCCCGAATTACTAATCTCCCGCCGCGACATCCGCCGCTGAACTCTGCGCGGCACGGATCGCCTCACATAGGTACGTAATCCCTTCAGGAATATCATCGACATGGCAGTATGCATACGCCAGCCGGATCGACTTCACTGGGGCGTTCGCATAGTGGAAAGCACTCCCGTTGCTGTAACCGACCCCTTTTTCAGATGCCAACTGTTGCAACTTCTGCATATCCGTGGTTTCCGGCAAATCTATCCAGAGGAACAATCCACCGCGCGGTCGCGTCCACGTACAGAGGTCACTCACATGTGCGTCAAGCGTATCTACCACCGCCCGACATTTCGCGCCGACAGCAGCGTTCGTCTTTACAAGATGTGCTTCAAGATGCTCCGTGAAGAATTCAGCAACAATCGCACTCGCCAACGCGCTCGTTCCACCGTCCCATCGGTTCTGATGGATTTGCCCATAATAGGGTTGTCTCGCTACAAAGTAACCCTGCCGCACGCCTGCCCCTAAAATCTTCGAGAAAGTCGCAATGAAGATCACCCGATTTGAAGTGTCTAACTTAAAAAGCGAGTCCGGGGTCGGCGTTGATGTAAAGTCGATGTCGCCATAACAATCGTCTTCAACAACCAGTGTATCATATTCTTCTGCGAGTGCCAGCATCCGCTTTCGGCGTTCAAGCGAGAGGATCGCACCCGTCGGATTTTGATGGTTGGATGTCGTATAAATTAACGAGGGGCGGATGTTTTTCTGCTTGAGTGCCTTCAACTTTGATGCCAGCGCGTCCATATCCATACCGTCGGTATAGTCCATTGACACACCTTCGATATTCGCCTCGAAATGTCGCATGATCCCCAAAGTGCCGCTGTAAGTATATTCCTCTGTTAGCACGGTATCACCGGGGTTGATAAATGTGCCAAGCACCAATTCCAGTGCCTGCATAGAGCCGGAGGTAATTGAGATGTTATCTATCGGTAGCGGGATCCCTTCACGCCGTTCAAAC
>VXXH01000074.1 GCA_009835515.1 Candidatus Poribacteria bacterium | reverse complement strand
CACCTAACCGAACCGCAAGGAAAATTAAAAATTCTGATGAAAAAACCAAAAACGGAATATAGTATCGGCGTTGACCTTGGCGGAACGGATATCAAGGCTGGATTGGTTTCATCGGTAGGTGATATTTCTTGTCGCGTGGTAGTCCCGACAGACGTAGAAACAGGCGGTCCCAAGGTAGTAGCATCGCGGATCGCAGAAGCCGTTCGCCAAGTCCTTTCCGAAGCAGAAACTGAAGGCATCCATGGCGCATCAAAGCCGGACGCCACACAACCAACATCAAGCGAGACACTGGTATCTGAAATCCATATTGGAGTTGGACTCGGTTCACCCGGACTCATCATCGCTGAAACGGGGGTCGTCCACTTTTCACCGAACTTTCCGGGGTGGACCGATATCCCCCTTATTACTTATGTAAACGCAGAACTGGCGAAACTGCAGTCCTCACAGACCGATAAAAAGTACAAGCCGATACTGCGCGGCATGGACAACGATGTGAATGCGATGACTTTAGGTGAACTCCATCACGGTGCGGGTGTCGGATATAATAACCTTGTCGCGTTGACGCTCGGCACAGGTGTAGGTGGCGGTGTGGTGATTGATGGCGAAGTTTATCACGGAAGCCAAAATACTGCCGGGGAATTAGGGCATACTGTCGTTAACCCCGATGGACGTTATTGTGGTTGCGGTAATCAGGGGTGTCTTGAGGCTTATGCGGGTGCGAAAAATATCGTGGAACGCACCCAAGAGAAGATAACAACTGGACGCAGCACCACTTTAGCCGCCGCAGCGACTGCTGGAACAGCATTAACGCCACGGATGATCGCGGAAGCCGCTCAAGCTGGTGATGAACTCGCAATTGAGATTTTTGCTGAAACAGGGCGGTATATAGGCATTGCCCTCACCTCAATAGCACATATTCTCAATCCTCAAATCGCAATTATCGGTGGTGGCATCGCGGAAGCTGGCGAAAAACTGCTGTTTGAACCTATCCGGACTGAACTCTCTAAACGTGCGATGGATATACCGGCACAGATGACAATTGTGAAGGC
This sequence comes from Candidatus Poribacteria bacterium, assembly GCA_009835515.1. Lineage (GTDB taxonomy): Bacteria > Poribacteria > WGA-4E > WGA-4E > WGA-3G > WGA-3G. The sequence goes on along the minus strand of VXXH01000074.1, from coordinate 13,152 downwards.
ACACCTCGGAAATGATGCTGGTATTGTAGGTGCTGCGATGCTCGCCTTTGACGGTGAAAAGCCAATATTTTAAGACGTAACCCGCAGGTTTTCTGTTCTGAGATGCGCGCATTGCCGAGACCTGCTACAAAAAACTTGTAGGCGCGCCGTGGAGAATATCAATGAAAAATAAGACAAATTGGCTGAAAACTTTAGACACCGAGCAAAACTGCCATCCCGACGAAGACCCGGTTGATCGGGAAATTGTCGAGCTGCCTCGCGTGTCTGTCTTACAAATTTTAGCGGTGCTCTGTTTGGCATTAATTCCACTAAGTTGTGCAAAGGTGCCAGATTTCATAAAAGATACTTTCCAACCAGAGTTGATTGTCCCAGTCTTTGATCCGGATGCGCATATTATGCCCCAGACAGGCACTGTCGGTTATCTCAGAAACGGCATCAAGGTAATGGTGGTACCGCTCAACGATGTGAAAGCAGTTGATGCGTTCGGTGTCTTTATCTATAACGGGACAAACCACTGGATATCCTTCAAAAAGAAAGATTGTCAGATGCTCGATGGTACGGGTAACGTTACAATGCCGATCGACAAATCGCAGGAATCCTTTTATCTGAAAAAGAATTTTAGACCGAATCTGCCACCTGAATTCGCGGCTGAAGTGTTCCGATGGGACAAATCCATCAGAATACAAGGATCCCCGGCAGTCCTGCCGAGAGCAGACCTTGAAAAGACAACGGTGATGCCGAGGCAATACGCGAGATTCTTTCTCTACTTCCGCAAACGGAGTATTAAGTATAGCAGCCTACGGATCATTGTACCGAGAGTCACAAGTGATTTCAATAACCAACAAACGACATTCGTTTTCAAATTTAGGGTACAACGCGGCTAATCTGAGGCTCCCGCTTACCAGTTACCAGTTACCAATTACCAGTTACCAGGAGGGAAGCTGCTTTACTGGTTACTGGTTACTGGCTACTGTTAACTACTCCTTCTGTTTGCTTCTCATCGTCCTTTGTTTGAGTTGCGCCCTCCCCGAAAGTGAAATTGCGCAACCGGGGTCCCCACCTGTTACTGGAAAGGGGCAGATTGAAATTCTCCCATCGAACCGTGAACGCACACCGCTTCCTATCGTCGGTATTCGCTACGTTAAAACCCTTGGCACCCCTGGACAAGGCGCAGGTGAATTTCAGATGCCCTTGGGACTCACAATAGATGAAGCAGATAGAATCTACGTCGCCGATGCCGGGAACAACCGCGTACAAGTTATTGACACCACTGGAAATTATATCACGGAATTCGGAGGACGCGGGTGGCAGACAGGCGAGTTTGATCATCCATCAGACATAGCCTTGAGTTTCCAGCGGAGTTACCGACATCTCTATGTCGCAGACACACGGAACAATCGGGTACAATACTGCAATTTCGTTGATCAAATTTTCTATCCGCTCAGTCAGAATATTGAAGGCACCCTGTTAGACCAGCCCGAAGGTATCGGTATCGGACGCAATGGCGAGGTATATGTTGTGGACACCGGCAATCATCGCTGGATTGAATTCAACGTCGCGGGGGTACCTGTTGGCGCACGAGGCAGCTTCGGGAGCGGTACGGAACAATTCTGGAATCCTACAGACCTTGGTGTTGATACCCACGGGAATGTTTACGTCGTTGATACAGGCAACCATCTCATCAAAAAATACGACTTCAGCGGCAATCCTATCAGTGCTTGGGGTGGTGAAGGAGATAGGCTCGGGCAGCTGCGGGAACCGAAGTGCATCGTCTTAGACGATTGGAATTATCTTTACATAACAGACAGCGGTAATCGGCGTATCCAAGTCTTCGCACCTGATGGTAAGAGCATCACAGAATTTAGCACCCCTACGCTCCTTGAACCCATAGGCATCGCAGTCTCAAAAAGTGGACGCGTCTTTGTGAGCGATGCGGAAGCGAATAACATAAAGGTATTCCAAGTCTTCCGTAAGAAATAGTTATCGGAGGAATGGTCATCGGTTATCAGTTATCGGGCGTCGGTTAAAGAGGTTTTGACGCACTCAAGTCATCTCTTAACTGAAAACTGAAAACTGAAAACTGAAAACTGTTAATGCGTATCCGACTCTTTTTGCTCGTTTCCTTCTGTTTGTGCCTGCTACCGTGTCCCCGAAGTACGGCACAAGAATCCTCTGATGACCAAACGAAAACCCTCGAACTTCCCACCTTTTCCGTTCTCCAGAAAACGGAGTCCTTTGAACTGAAAACGGATGAGCAGGAATTTACGGTGAAGTACCCACCGATTCTCCCAAACACTGAACAGTTAGTAGCAGCGAACGGAAAAGTCCTTGTCCGAAATGTAGACTATCAAATTGATTTCTATCCCGGAAAGATCACTATAGTAAAGCAGGATACTATTACCGACCCCTACAGATTAAAGATAACCTATCGCACACTGCCTTTCGCAATAAAAGAGGTCTATAAACGCGACCTTTACGGTGAGCAAAACCCGGATAGCCTTCGGTTTCCATCAGCGGAGGAGTCATCAGTGAAAGAGAAGTCTGATGAGACAAACCGCTTTTTAACTGACAACCGACAACTGACAACTGACAACTATTCTCCCGATAGCCAAACATCGCAATTAGAAGTATCCGGCAGCCAAACATTCGGTATCTCGGTTGGAAGCGGGCGTGACGTAACACCGAATCAGGAACTGCGTGTTAATGTGGAGGGTAACGTCTCGGAGAATATCAGTATCCTCGCGCTATTATCCGACCAAGATTTACCAATTCAACCCGAAGGTACAACCGAGAATATCCAAGACATCGACCAGAAGTTGGTGCGTATCACGCATCCGAACATGAGAGGCACACTCGGAGATTTTGAGGGATCACTCGGTGCCTCAGAGTTTATCTTTTTCCCACGGGCACTCGAAGGTGTACAAGTCGAAGGTGATTTCAAGTGGGGAAAATTTCACATCATTCCGAGTGCTATCCCGAAAGGACAGTCTACGAGTTTAGTCCTGCGCGGAGAGGAAGGACGTAGCGAATACCGACTCACAGTTGATGGGCAATACGTCATTGTGAAAGCGGGCAGTGAAATCGTCTGGTTGAATGGCGAGCGGATGCGGCGCGGTGAGAACAACGATTACGTCATCCGTGAATATGGGGATCCGATCATCGAATTCAACAGCAAACACCTGATAACCAGCAACGACACAATTCGGATTGACTTTGAATATATCCCTGAAGAACGCGCATATCAACAGAATCTTTACGGACTCAGCAGTGTCTTCACACTGCCCGGAGAACGGATAACCCTCGGTGCCTCCTATGCCGTTGAGGCGGACCTAAACCAACCCGAACAGGCTTTAATCCAAATTACGGACGCGGATCTGGAGGCACTGCGCCAAAATATCCTTGATCCAGAGGAAAACGGATCGCTGCTCACAGCACCGCAGAAACATACGGTATGGGGTGTAGAAAGTCGCGTGAATATCACCGAAAAAGCGTGGGTTGAAGGTGAACTCGCCTACAGCAATCTTGATAAAAATACCTATTCCACCGTAGACCGTAAAGAGGTAAGTCAGGCGTGGAAACTGATAGGCTATGCAGACTGGGATTTCGCTACATGGACGGAGAAACTCCAACCTAAACTGAACACAAATCTTGACATACGGGCAATGGATGCCGATTTTGTGCCTGTCGGGGCATCAAGTAGTAACCGTTCCCGTTCCCGTTATGAAACGCAATACGCTAAAGAGGGTTTTGATGATGCGTTTCTGTTTGATGGTGCTGGACGCTCACAAATTTCCCGAGATGAGAGAGCCGCGAACTTTGACATCCGATTGATACCGACGGATTGGTTAGCCGTTGATGCCGGAGTCGGGCGGAGCGAAGAGAAGGAACCACAACGCCTCGGAACCGTTCAGGAGGCGATGGACACCATAGGCGAAACAGAGGTGTTGTCTACCACAAACGCAACTATCCGTGATAATTTCAATTGGGGAATAGATTTTAATCGGCGTTCAGGCAGTGGAAGTGTAATCCCTACCCGCATACAAGAAAGCGGGCGTACAGACGGACAAGCGAAGGAGACTATGGAGTCAGGAAAAGCACCGTCTAAGGGCGCACAGTTGCTGAGAAAGTTACCGAATTTCCGTTGGGATGATTATCGGAGCAGTTCGCGTGTGGAGAGTGAAGATTCAACACGGACACAGTCACAACGAAAGTCACGACAGGAAGGCAACCTCTCCTATCCGCTCGGTCCCTTCAGAATTATTGGGACATTGGGCAGGTTGGAATCGAACGAGGCACGCAATGCGACACTCAACCGAAAACGGAATCGTGCGATCGGACGTGTTAATCTCGTTGAATTCAGCTGGGTGTCCGTCAACACCAGTTACGAACTTGAGGAGGCTTATGCGAAAGAGCCGTTACTCACTGTGGACGACGAACCGATCGGTCTCTCCGATTGGCAGCGGAGCACTACGGCGCGAACGTGGAAAGTCGGTCTCTTTTCACAGCAGAAATCTTTTCTCAGCGGTGGCGTGAATCTGACTGCTAACCTTGCGCGTCGGATGCTGAAGGCACATACGGATATCGGTGCGAACACAACAACGCAACTTGCCGATATCAACCTTCAGTTGACACCATTCAGTCGCGCAATTGACATAGAACTCACCTACGAATTAGATAAAAAATTGACGAGCCAACGGCATGAAGTCTATACCAACATTCATCCACACACCGGTGTTTTACTGCAACCCGGCGAAGGCTATTACGTGAAGTTGGACGATCTGCACTATGTAGAAGATCCTGAGGAAGGCACCTACATCAAAATCTACCAAAATGTCGGTGATAAACCGACAACAGCGGTAGATGCCGAATTCCGTATCCGTTTTCAACCGCGTCAGTATTTCGCACGCCGTGCAAGAGCGCGACAACAGCAGCAACGTGAATCAATGTTGAAACGTGATAGTTTGCGTCCAACACCAAATGGTCGTCAGTCATCAGTTACCAATGATCGTAGGGGCGAGGTCCCCTCGTCCACACGGGTTGGGCAACCCAACCCCTACGATAACCGAAAACTGATAACTGTTAACTATTTAGAGTGGTTTCTGAGCGCGCTCAGAGGTCAAATACGATTCTGGCTAACAGAAGAACAGGAGGTAGAAGATGCGGTATCTCTGTATCTGCTCCAAAGTTTACAAGGTTCGGACACACTTTTCGGGCGGTTGAACCAACACCACCGACTTGAGTTTTCACCCTCACCGGCGTTCAGCCTTGAGTTCAACCTCCGCACTGGTGAAACGCTTAACAAGCGGATTAATAACCAAGAACGTCACAGACAACATAACACATGTGATGTCGGTTTCTCCGTGAATCCTACGAAACGCTTGTCTGTCGGCGCAAATTGGGAACAACGTCGAGAAAACGAAAAATATAGCCAATTCAGCGAGGCACGCCATCACGATGATCGTGATCGCGTGACCTCGCAAGATTTTGAAGACCTCGCGCAGGAAACCGATTCTACCGAAGATATGAGGGATCCTTCCGCGACACCTATATCAAACCTCCGTCAGCTTGAGCAGATAACTGAACTGAACCTCCGATACGAGTTGAGTAATACGCTGCGATGGAGCGGGATCGGTGGCTATAAACAGACAACCGACGAAGAACAGCTTGACGAGGAACCTGAAGCCAAAACACGCACTTTTTCTTATGAAAACCGCATCACATATAGTCTCATTGGCAAAGGACGCATTGATTTCAACTACAAGCTCGGCTACGGTAAAAGCAGCGGCAGTATCCCGTTCGCGCAATACACTTTCTACGAAGGCATCAGCCACGAAATTCGTACAACAGCAGATTACAGATTACGAAAATTCACCGATCTGTTGTTTCGACTTAATTACCGTTTACTCTCTACAAAGCAGCGCAAACCTGAACACCGCTTAGAGATGACAGTCAGCGCAGAACTTTAACGTAATACTGGTGCGCTCGTTTCCGATAACGATACTTGTTCCTAATTGGGCTGTTCGTCGGTGTTAGCCGAACCGGTGATAGCTTCATCCCAATCCCACAAAAAGATTGTGCCGTCTTGTGCCGTGCTAACCAGCGTTTCCCCATCAGGCGAAAATTTTAACGTCTCCACTTCCTGCGTATGCCCATCAAGCGCAGCAATTCTGTCTCCAGTCTTGGCATCCCATAATTGGATTGTCCCGCTGTCATGCCCATTGACGAGAATTGCGCCATCCGGTGAAAACACCAACGGTTTTGGATAATCACGGTATGTCCGCCGACCTCGTTTGTGCACAGTGCTAACCGAAAAAATTTTATGACCGGTACGCACGTCCCATAAATGGAGTTGAGTCGGCGTACCCGCAGCGAGCAAGGCGCGGTCTGGTGAAAACGCCACTGCCGAAATATGCCCCAGATTCTCTTGTTCCGTCGGTTCTGCAAAGACAGCCAACGGCTCACCGGTCGCAACGTCCCACATTCGGATTTCCCCTTCCGTAGTCCCACTCACAAGCCATCTACCATCTGGCGAAAACGCCACTGCCAAAACCGTTGGCACATTGTGGTGAAAGCCGAGGGGTAGGTCATCATGAATCGGAATGACCAATTCATCGCCTGTTTCCGTATTCCATAAGCGAATATCGCCAACCCCCTTAATCGCCACCGTTTTAGTTCTATCGTCAGGAGAAAAGATAAGTTCGCCGCTCCCTCGCTGCAACGTCGCAAGTTCGTCTCCAGTCGATACATCCGTCAACCGAATTAGATTATCTGGCTTCGTAGAAGAGAACCCAATAGGGAACCCACCGAAAACTATCGTACCGTTTGCCGCTGCACTGACGAGTTTCGTGCCATCGGGTGAAAACGCCACGGCTGAATACCAGTCCCGATGTCCACTATTTTGGACAACGGACTTTTGCGCTGCTTCCACATCCCAAAAGGTAATTTCACCGTTAAACGCCGCGCTTACCAGTAGGGGGTTTTTGCTTGAGGGTGTTTTTGCTTGGGTATTTTCTGCGGATTGCTTGGGTGTTTCTGCGGATTTCTTCAAGGTTCCCTCGCCCCTACGATCCGGAAAGAAGGTCGCCGCTTTTATGGATTGTGTGTGTCCAGTGATAAGGGTATCTGCTGGAGCCCCAGTCGCTGTCCGCCAGAATCGGATTGTGCCGTCTGTACTCCCACTGACAAGTGTACGACCATCGGGTGAAAATGCTAACGCCGTAATACCGTTGATATGACCGGTGAGCGTCGCGAGGGGTTCGCCAGTAGTGGTATCCCACAATTGCACTGTTTTATCGGTACTGCCGCTGGCAAGCATTTTTCCATCGGGTGAAAACGCCAGCGCATTTGTCGGTCCAGTATGTTTCTGCAGCGTCATCGAATCCTTGCCACCAGTAGTATTCCACAATCGGACTGTCATATCTGTGCTGCCACTGGCGAGACGGGTACCATCCGGCGAAAACGCCACTGCTAAGACCCAATTGTTTTTAAACATGCGATGCACAGGTTTATCCAACGGCTGAAGCGGCAAATCTACGTGTCCTCTGAGCGTCGATAGTTTTTTACGGGTTGCTGCGTCCCATAACTGGATCATCCCGTTCCTTTTTCCAATCGCGATTTTATCGCTCGTCATCGCGTAAACACCATTAAAATCCTCAGAACTAAAGAGACCGATCCCGAACAACCCAGTTTTAAGGTGTTTTGTTTTCCCTTTCCCGTTCTCAATATTCAATCGGGTAATTGCAGCATGCCCGGAGCTACTCAAGCCGATAAGCGTTTTCCCATCTGAAGAGAATCGCAATACGGAAGCATCCCCGTACAAATCAATAAGCGGCACTTCGCGCTCGGTAGCAATCTCCCACAATTGGATGAACCTCTCCGCAGAAGAACTGGTAAGGAAACGGCCATCCGGTGAAAATCTGAGGGCTTCACACACTCCGCCGGCAAACAAAGATTTCTCCTCACCTGTTTCCACATCATACAGCCACACCCCAATGTGGCTACCGACTGCAAGTAGGGTTCCATCCGGTGAAAACTGGATTGTGGTAATCCCACCTTTTCCGAAACGCGCTTTTGCCGCTTCGGGCAGCTTCCAATGTGCGTGGTTTTTAACTGTCTCATCTGATTCTGTTTCTGCGATCAATGCTGAAACGTCGTTAGGCTGTTGCTGCTGGCTGGCGGTATCTCCCTCGCTCGGTGTGCTAACACTCCCAAGTTGCGTCCGAATATCGGGTTTGGCTTCGAGGTTTAGCACAACGGGTGCTTCAATGAGTTCAACTGTCATCTCTGATGGCGCGTCAAAACTATACGGCTTTTGGAAACGCGACATATACTGATTGCCTATGCCTAACATCAAAAAGATGACGGCTAACGTAGAAACGCCGATTGCCCACGGCACTAAGGGCTTACTGCCTGATGGTGTAATCGGTTTCAGACGCGAAATCTCTTGCATGATGTTTTCTGTAAGATTTGGCGTAATTTGAAAGTTGCCTAAAGCCTCTCTAATCATCGGTTCCTCCTTCTTTAAGCGCTGCCGTGCTCGGTGAAACCGACTCTTAATCGCACCGACCGAGACCCCTAAAAAGTTGCTAATCTCCTCGTACGTCATTCCCCCGAGGTAATAGAGCGTGATAACGGTGCGGTCACTCTCTTGTAACTTCGCAAGCAATTTCTTGACGACTTCGCGTTGTGCTTCTTCTGTCATCCGCTCGTTCTCCGCAATGATATTTCCAGAGTAAGTCGCTCTTTCTAACTGCGCGCTACTTGTGTCTTCCAACGACTGAATCCACGTCCGCTTCTTCCGAAGCCACGCTTTGCACTGGTTCGCGGTTATGACATACAACCAACTCGCAAAAGACTGCGGTTCTTTCAGCGTAGAGAGTCGCTGATACGCTTTCAGGAACGTCTCTTGTGTAATATCCTCGGCGATATGGAAATCGCCGACCTTCCGCCACGCGAGCGCATGAACAGATCGCTGATATTTTTTCACGAGTGCGGAGAACGCCATATCATCGCTATCAAGCACGCGTTGAATGAGCTGAACATCGTCATTTTTCATCGGACACCTCTGGACAGGGAATGTTCATTACTTTACATCAATCCTTAGTGACGCGACGAGCCATTAAAAAGTTTCACAATTCTTGAAAATTTTTATTTAGCACGCTTTGTCCGGAGATACAGGTTCATGAAAAGTGGGTCAAGATTCCGTTCTGGTGATAGCGAGAGGTAAGGAGGACTTGTAGTTGCTTCTTTCTCTGAGTGGGATTATAACACAAATTTAGCGAAGAAGCGTAATGGAAATGAAGAAGATGTAAAACGTATTCGTAGGGATTCAGGGTCTGCCCTAAATCCCTACAGAGAGGTAGCCACTGACCATATTGCAGGTAGGTAACTTGCTATGCTCTAAGATAAGTTGTCACTGCCAATGTTGAGAGCATTAATCCACTGCTTCATTGACTGCAGGATCTTCATCACTAACATCGGTTTTGAGGTTGTACCCCATTACAGGTTCATCCGTTAAGATGCCCAGTCTTTCGTATCGCTCCTTGTCCTTTTTCCACGATTTTAACCTCGCCTTTGCTTCACGAGACGGATAGAGATGGGCTTCTGCAGTATAGAGTTCTATCGCCTCATCAACGTTGAGTCCGATGCCGTATTGGAATTTTTGATTCAATCGGATATAGGTACGGACTTCTGGAATATCTCCAAACTTCCTGACAAGCGGGTTGTGCGGACTCGGATTGTCCGGATCATCCTTGAACGGATGGAACCCGGGAATGAAATCGTCTTTGGGGACATCCTGTTTATCACCGCCGGGCATTGTGTTTTGAAGCGGCTCATTGACATGCCGCACACCGCAACCGGATAGCAGGATGATGAGGATAAAAAATCCGAGTGAAATCTTCATATTCATTGGAAACGCTCCTTTATTTCATAAGGAAGCAAGCACCTGCAATCCGGAGGCAGTTACCGCTTCTAAAATCTGTTTTACCATTATTCACTTTTGGCTGAACCGTTAAGCATTTCGTTCCAATCCCACAAGAGAATTGTACCATCCACGGCAGTGCTGACGAGCGTTGTGCTATCGGGTGAAAACACTAACGTCTCCACTTGCTGTGTATGCCCATCAAGCGCAGCGATTTTATCTCCGGTCGTAACATCCCATAATTGGATTGACCCCATGTGAAGTCCATTAACGAGAACCGAGCCATCTGGCGAAAATACCAACGGTTCGGCAGCACCCCCAAAAGGCTTATCGCCGCGCCTATGCTCCGTGTTAACCGATAACAATTTATTCGCTGTATCGACCTCCCATAAATGGATGTGCCCCCGTATTCCAGCGGCGAGCAAGGTACCGTCTGGTGAAAATGCCAATGCCAAAATACGTCCCAGATCCTCTTGTTCCGTCGGCTCTGCAAAGACAGTCAAGGCACCACCGGTCACAACGTCCCACATTTGGATTTTCCCTTTATCAGATCCACTTACGAGCCATGTACCATGTGGAGAGAACGCCAATGCCAAAACGTTGGGCATATTGCGAGGAATACCTGCACTCAGGTCAGCGAGAGGTATCGCCTGTTCATCACCGGTTCTTGTATTCCACAAGCGGATTTCACCAAGACCCGTAAACGCCACCGTTTCGCCATCAGGAGAAAAGGTCAGTTCTTTGATACCTCTAACATAGGGTAACGTCGTCAGTTCACGCCCCGTCTTTACATCCGTCAGGCGGATCAAACGATCTGAAGTCCAAAGAGAAAAATTGCGGGAGCCCCCCCAGGAAACGCTAACCCCTTCTGCGCCTACACTAACAAGTTTCGTGCCATCTGGTGAAAACGCTAAGGTTGGGAACACATCCCGATGTCCGGCATCTTGGATAGCTGACTTCTGCAATGTTTCCACATCCCAAAAGGTAATTTCACCATTAAACGCCACACTTACCAGTAGGGTGTTTTTGCTTGAGGGTGTTTTTGCTTCGGGTATTTTTGCGGATTGCTTAGGGGTATTTGCCTGGGTGTTTCTGCGGATTGCTGCAGATTTCTTCAAGGCACTCTCACCCGTACGATCCTGAAAGAAAGTCGCTGCAGTTATCGACTGTGTATGTCCAGTGATACGGTCAGGTAGCGGAGTTCCAGTTCCTGTCTGCCAGAACCGGAGTGTGCCGTCTGCACTGCCGCTTGCAAGCGTTCTGCTATCCGGCGAAAACGCTAATGCAGTAATAGCGTTAATATGACCCGTGAGCGTCGCGAGGGATTCCCCTGTCGTGGTATCCCACAGTTGCACCGCTTTGTCTGTCCCTCCACCGGCGAGCATCTTTCCGTCCGGCGAAAATGCTAACACATTCGTCCAACCTGTCTGTCCTTCGAGTCTAATCCATTGCTCCGGACTGGTGAGATCCCATAAGTGCACCGTCTTATCTCTACCGGCACTGGCGAGGCGCGAGCCGTCGCGTGAAAACACCGCTGCTAAAATATCATGTTTTTTTGGTATAAACGCTGGTTGGTTCGGCTGTTGAAGCGACAAATCTACATGCCTGTTGAGAGCGGATAACGCTTTGTAAGTCGCTATGTCCCATAATGCGATCTTCCCATCCGTTCTCCCAATCGCAACTTTATCGTCTGTAATTGCGCAGACTCCTGTTTCATCAGACATGTCAGATGGTTCACTACGCTTGAAAAACTTTGAAGTCATCTCTTTAGTTTCAATATTCAAACGGATGATAAACTGACCTCCACTCCCCACACTGACAAGCGTTTTCCCATCTGAAGAAAACCGTAAGGCTGAAGCGGTATCATACACATCAGGAAATAAGATTTCACGTCCGGAGGCTATCTCCCACAATTGGACTTTCGACCCGTCAGAGTGAAAATCTCCACCACCATTCGCAAGGAAACGACCATCCGGCGAAAATGCAAGCGATTGGCACATCCCCGCAAATAGGGACTTCTCTTCACCTGTTTCTACATCGTACAGCCATATACCGATGTTACTCCCGACGGCGAGTTGCGTGCCGTCCGGTGAAAACTGGATCGCATTAATACCGCCTTTTCCGAAACGCGCTTTCGCTTCTTTGGGCAGCTGCCACTGTGAATAGTCTGTATCTATTTCCTCTGATTGTGCCTCTGCAACTGATGCCGAAACATTGTTAGGCTGTTGGTTAGCAGTATCGCTTTTGCTCGGCGTGTTGACATTCCCCAACTGCGTCCGAACATCCGGGTTGAATTCAAGATCCAGTACAATCGGTGCTTCAATCAGTTCAACTGTCATTTCTGATGTCGCGTCAAAACTATACGGCTTTTGGAAACGCGATAAATATTGCGTCCCGACACCCAACATCAAAAATATGACTGCGATGGTGGAAATACCTATTGCCCACGGCACGAAGGGTTTGCTATTAGGTGGTACAACCGGTTTCAGACGCGAGACCTCGCGCATGATATTCTCTGTAAGGTTCGGTGTAATTTGGAAATGGTCGAGTGCTTCTCTAATCATCGGTTCCTCCTCTTTTAAACGGTGCCGCGCACGCCTCAAACGACTTTTAATAGTACTCGCCGATACGCCCAAAAATCGACTAATCTCTTCAATTTTCATCTCACCAAGGTAGTAGAGTGTCATCACTGTCCGTTCACTCTCCTGTAACTTCGCAAGCAGCTTTTTAACGACTTCGCGCTGTGCCTCAACTGCGATTTGACTCCGTTCTTCGGTAACGTGTCGGGAATAAGGATCTTCCTGTATCATCGTTATCTCTGTGTCCTCCAACGGTTGTGTTTCTATCCGTTTTTTGCGGAGCCATGTAGCACATAGGTTTGCCGTAATCACATAGATCCACCCAGAAAACTGGTTCGGATCTTTCAGCGTATGAAGTCTCTGATACACTTTCAGAAAAGTGTCCTGGGTGATGTCCTCAGCGATATGGAAATCTCCGATCTTTCGCCAAGCGAGCGCGTGAACCGGTTTTTGATATTTATTCACCAGTTCCGCAAAAGCCGTCTCATCGCCAGTGAGAACCCGTCGAATAATTGCAACATCGTCATTTTTCATGAGGCACCTCCAGAAAGCGAAAGTTGATTAATGACATATTAACTATAGTGACGCAAGATAGCGCAAAATAGTTGCTTAATAAAAAAAAAAGAGGATTTTAAAGAAAAAGAGAGGGAT
>VXXH01000191.1:1407-14721 GCA_009835515.1 Candidatus Poribacteria bacterium | reverse complement strand
CAATTCGCAGAATGATCGGTTGATGAACACCTTCGCTTACAACGTGACGGGAAATGGTGCAACCCAATCTCGCGAAGTTCTACGTGGAGTCCCTCTTGAGGCATGAAAAGTGTGAAGGTACGATTGTCTAACTGAGGATATTTCCTGAAAGTTCCTACCAAAATATATAAGGTGTTTTCTGAGAACGCGTTCACATTGCAAAGGAAATATCATGAAAACTCGAAAAATGACCGATGTCTGGAAGATCCTTTGGTTTCTACTTATAGGTGTTGGGTTAGGCTGCGGCGATGACGTATCGCGCGACACAAATCTCGCGCCACGTATCTTAACCTTTGAAGCAGAATCAAACATAGTTGCCCCAGGAGAAGAAGTCATAATCCGTTTGGCCGCTGGTGACCTTGAGAATGATGTTTTATCGTATACTTGGTCCGTTACGGGTGGTGAACTCACGGAGAACGCCTCTGGTGCAGTCTGGCGGGCACCTGAAACCGAACGGAAGTATCAGATTGAAGTTACAGTCAGCGATGGCGAAAACACCACAACAAGCACGCTGGATATCCAAGTGTGGCAAACTCGACCCGGCAACTATTATCCATTGGCTGTAGGGAACACGTGGTACTATCGCGATGAAAAGGGCAGTAAAATTACCTTTGAAATCATAGATACCATTCAGATTCAACGAGCCGGTGGAAAAACCGTTGAGAGTTTTGTGCTTCAGAAATCCAGTATGGATGCGGGTTTGGAGAACATTGTAAACTACTCTTACTTGGGACCGCATCTTGATGAAAAAGGTGAGGTATCCGGTATTGTGCAGCACGCGCAGAATACCACATCTGGAACAGGGGACACGATCCTGTTTGAGCCATTTCTCCCGCTATACCAATTTCCGCTGATCCCGGGTGAGAAATGGGATACCAGTTTTCAGGCAAAATTAGTACCGGAACTTTTCCCAATTGGCGGGGGACTTGACGAATTTGAAGTGATTTCGGAAGAGACACTGTCCGTGCCAGCCGGAACTTTTGAACATGTCTTTCAGGTTCAAGAATCATTTCGGTGGGGGTTCGATATTGGAAACCAAGATTTCCCACTTGATGTTACCGTCGTAAAAAAATGGATTGCGCCAGATGTCGGTATCGTCAAATTTACACAATCGCAGACTCGAGGGGATTTGACAGTCGACACCGTTTTTGAACTTGAATCCTTTGAGTTGATGAACAACTAATACGTTGTCCCGTCAAAGTTGAACAGTATAGAAGTCGCGAGCGACAAGAAATACGCAGAAATACCCAAGCAAATACCCCAAGCAAAAACGCTCGCTCCTACAAGAAAATGTGGACAAAACAACTAAGGTACCGTGCGGGTGAAAAATCTACCAAACAAACCAGAAATCTTAACCACAACTGTCGGTTCTTATCCTGTACCGGCATGGTTGTTGTCAATGCCGACGGAACAGTCCCTTCTCGATGCAACACGCGTTGTTGTAGATATTCAGCGGCAACGTGGTATCGACCTACCAACGGATGGCGAACTTTACCGCTTTGATCCGAACCACCCAGATACCAATGGAATGATTGATTATTTCATCCGCCCACTTTCGGGTATAAAGGCAGAAGTCGGAAGGCAGGAATGGCATGAGTTTCGTCAGATGCAAACGATGTCTTTTCGAGCGAAACCTGCCGGTGTTGTTGAGGGTGCGTTAGGGGAAGGCTCGTTAAATCTCGTCTCCGATTGCGAACGCGCCGTTGGTGTTTCCGGTAAAAACATTAAATTTACGGTAACAAGTCCGTATATGCTCGCACGGACGTTATTGGATAAACATTACGGTGACTTTGACGCGCTGCTTACTGCTTTGGCGGTAGTTTTAGCAGCACAGGTGCAAGAACTCGATTGTGCCTGCCTCCAAATTGACGAAGCCAATATACCAGGTAACCCGCAAGACGCGCCCCGCGCCGCCGAGGCTATCAATATTGTCCTTGATGCGTTTGACGGAGAAAAAGCGGTGCATTTCTGCTTCGGAAATTACGGGGGCCAGGTTATCCAAAAAGGCAACTGGAAGGCTCTCATCAACTTCTTGAATACGCTCCGATGCGATCATCTCGTCTTGGAGCTGCAACACCGTCCTGAAGCGGATCTTGAGGCACTTAAGGCAGTTACGTCAGATATTGTCCTTGGTATCGGTGTAATTGATGTGAAGGTCAATCCGATAGAGACGCCTGACGACGTAGCTTCCAGCATCGAAGACGCTGAAAAGGTATTGGGCGGAGGACGGATTGGCTGGGTCCATCCGGACTGCGGGTTTTGGATGCTTCAACGCTCCGTAGTAGACCGGAAGATAGAGGCACTCGTACAAGGCAGGGATAAATACTTAGGGCACGCTTAGCGAAAATGGTAGGAAAGAAGGGCACAGATGTTTGAAGTTCAACTACCAGCGTTAAAGAAATTTCAAAATGTTGCTGGCATTGCTGCAGGCGTAGGTTTTGTCCTCGGTTTATTGATTCCTGCTGTGGCTATTTTTAGCCTACACTGGCACTGTCCGTTTGGAAATGGGATTCTTCAGGTCGGTGGTTTTATAGCAATTACGGGAGTCGGAAGTGCTATCGTCGTTGGTAACCTTACTGCGCTGATTTTAATTGCGGTTGCGAAACGTCGCCGAAGGTCATCCGATTCATCCGAAAAAAGGAGATAATAGAAGCCTAAAGTGGAATTCAACCTCTTGCACACCGTTTTACTCTTTGGTACAGGTATTTGCGCCGGTTTCTTAAATACAGTTGCCGCCGGCGGATCGTTGTTGGCACTGCCGATGCTGATCTTCCTCACCTCCGATCCAGTATTATCAAACGGCACGAACCGAATCGCTATTTTCTTCCAAAACATCAGTGCGATTATAGGCTTCCGGCGTAAGGGTGTCTCTGATTTTAGGTATGGTATCCTACTCGCTGTACCTGCGGTTATCGGTGCGGGGATAGGTGCCAAAATTGCGATTGGTACGGATGCGGCGTTATTCCAATTTATTCTTGCTGGCGTGATGCTTGTTATGCTGACTTTAACACTGCTGAACCCAACAGCAAGGTTAAAGGATAGGATTGAAAGCAGCGGCACAGGTCCTAAAATCATCGCAATGGTCGTTTTCTTTTTTATCGGAATCTATGGTGGTTTCATTCAAGCGGGTGTAGGACTGCTTGTCATCACTGCTTTGCGTCTCCTTACCGGTATAGATTTAGTTCGAACAAACGCCATTAAAGTTTTAGTTATCTTCTTTTATACCGTGTTAGCCCTCGGTATTTTTATCATGGAAAAGCAGGTCGATTGGACCTTAGGTGTGACGTTGGCGATAGGTAATGCGACCGGTGCATGGATTGGCAGCCATTGGGCAGTCGAAAAAGGGGACAAATGGATTAAAGTGGTTCTTGTTGTAGCAGTTCTCGCCTTTTCCGTGAACTTGGTATTAAAACCCTTTAACTTAGATATTATATCGGTGCTCGGACTTGGTTAGCGACTTAATTCTTGATATGAAAAGATGAGTCGGTGAACGGCGGTAATGTGTGAGGTGAGTGTGAGGATACCGAGTGTGCAGAGCAGAATCATTCCAGTACTTTGAATAATCGGAAATTTGTACCAGAGCACCCCTTGAATCAGTGTACCAGTCCCGAGTAAGATGATGCGTTCAGGTCGCTGCATGAGTCCCACCTTACAAGTAATTTGGAGTCCCTCCGCTCTTGCTCTCACGTAGCTAACGAGTATTGAACCGAACCATGCGCCAAACGCTAAAATTATCCCCAGCAGACTTTCCAAAGTGTAAAAATAGATGAGTGCTCCGAGAAAGAGAAAACCTTCCGAGTAACGATCAATGACAGAATCCAAGAGGGCTCCGGATGCTCGTAAGTCTCTCTGCGCACGTGCAACGGCTCCATCTATCATATCAAAACTCCCACCAAACAGAATAAGAATCCCCCCAGTAATCAGGTGTCCTGTTGCGAAGTAAAAGGTCGCGATGAGATTCACGAAGAACCCGAAAAGCGTTACCATATTCGCTGTAATACCGAGTGCCACCATTTTATTCGCAATAGCAGCCAGGATTATCTCAAGGTGGGGTTTCAATTTCGCTTCAAACATTGCAACGTCTCCTCAAGGATTCTCGCCGGTTTTTGATCAATTCCGTGGCGGGAACTGTCTCTGCTTGACACAGAAGTTCCAAGATTGCAGGCGCGATGTCTGTAGGGCACTGTGCTATTTTGACTTTTTTCGCTTCAGAAAATTGTGCGTCGGATGCTGCGATAAGTACACGCCCATCGTTCCATATCAATTCAGGAGCGGTGTGATCAACATTATCAGCACCTTCAAAAACAGTAATGATAGGGTGTGGCAGTTTTAGCAATTCCAACTCGGTTTTCTGAATTGCTTCTGCACAGGCTAATGAGGTTCTGCGTTGTATCGCCGCGATATGCGTGACAGGTAGATCCCACAAAACGATTGGTTTTTTGAGGCGATGTGCAAGTGCGGTTAGGCGCAGCAAACATCGCCACTCAGCGGCACTGCTTAGGCTATGCGCGTCGCCTTGGATGAGTATGACCTTCGTGCACTGTATCCACGCGAAGCCAGCAAATTTGAAAGTCCCTTTACTTCCAGCTCTATCACCATAAAGTTCTATCGCCTGAGTGAAGGGCGGTTGAGGGTATTTAGCGGTATTTGATGACATATACCCAGGACCTTTTACCGATAGCGTTGGCGGGTTTCAAACCCACCACGATCAGTATCAAACCGTATAAAAAAAGCAGGGAGGTGCTTAAAACACCTTCCCTGCCTAAAAGGCGATGCGTTTCGATTATTCGCCGCTCCGTCCACCGACGCTACTCATAACGAACCAACCGATGCCAGCCGCGGCCGTAGTCAAGAACACCAAAGCCCGTTTGGATGTGGAAGGTTCCTCGTGTACGCCTTTGGCATCCTCAAGTATCATCTTAACTTCGTTGATCGCCTTTTGATTGGTTTCAACTTGCGTCAACAGTGTTTTCACATCCGCTTGGATAGACTCAATGAGGGCGTGTGTGGCTTCCGCCTTCATTTTGCGGTCTTTGAGCATCTTATCTACCCCTTTGAGATGCTCGTCAAGATGAGCAATATCGTTAAGGATAGCGGTTTTGGTGGCTTCAAGTGCTTTTTTAACACCAGAAGCGATTTCGTTTCCGGAGTCGGTGACAGCCGTCATCAATTCTTTCTGTGATTTCAGGCTATCTTCAAGGTCGTTGAGTTGCCCCTTGAGTTTGCCCATACTCTCATTGAGACTGCTAATTTCTGCCTCAAGTTTATCCCGCGTGGCTTCGGATTCGGCTAATTCCACCTTCAATTTTTCAAGTTCTTCCTGCTGTTTAACCAAATCTTCTTCAGCGATTTCAATGACACCTTTCGCCATAGCGAGCGGAATACGCAATTGTTCGCCGGGATAGATGAGGTGTGGGTTGGTGAAGTCGTTGTACTTGCTCAATTCGCGCCACTGGAGCGGGTCTTTGAGATGCTCTTGGCAGAGATCCCAGAGGGTATCGCCTTTTTCAATAGTGATGAGCATCGTGTCATCATCGCCATCATGTGGTGTGATTCGGGCCGAGGCGGACAAGATATAAACGCCGCTGAGTGCTGTGCAGATGTACAGAATCAGTACCAACTTCAGAGTGCCTCTTATCATTTTCATAAGTTTTCTCCTTTAAAATCTATAAGAGATGGAAGCAAAGTGAGTTGATCCAACACCGTTGATTTCACTCGCCATGCCATCTTGGATAGCATAGTCAATCTGCAGCCCACCTATGTTCACACCAAACCCACCGAAGAGGCTCTGCGCGTCGCGTGAAGCCCTAACCCCACCACGGATGGACAAGGCAGTGGATTTGTAAGTGACAATCGTGTATTCAGCACCGAGCCGCAGGCTTGTAGCACTTTGATCAAGATTGACGAATTCCTGCTCAAGATCCGCTGCGAATGTGACGACATTGCCCATATAGAGGTTGTAAGCTAAACCGACATTGACTACCATCGGGACGATGTCATCGCCGAGGGATGCGCCGAGATACTTAGCAACAACGCCATAATGGAAAGTCGGCACTTTCTCTTCGCCGACATCTATGTGCAGTGCGTGTCCCATTAATCCGACATCTACACCGCCAAAACCGCTCTGGTTTTCAACGCTGTCTAAACCGAAGTTATCCGCGAGCATACGTCCGGTTAAACCGAAGCTGAAGTTTCCGATGCCGATGCCGTAAGAGAGGGAGTAGGCGTTCGCGCTATAGTCGAATTCGCCGCCGTAATTTTCCTTGTTATCATACTGTGGGATACCACTAACACCTGCGTTTGTGACTGCCAGCCCGATAGATCCAGCAGAACCGAGTGCTTTCGTCAATGCGATGAAGTTGTGGCTTCTATCCAAGTCGAGCTGCTGTGTGGAAAAGTTGAGACTTAAATCCGGTGCGGATCCGAGACCTGCTGGGTTCCAGACAGTTGCGGTGGCATCGTCGGCGATTGCTGTGAATGCCCCACCTAACCCGATTGAGCGTGCACCGGCACCAAGCCGTAAATGCGGCATGGCATCCACTCCGGCAAAGCTAGCCGGCGACACCGCAAGGATAAGAAAGAAAAGTGGTATTAAACCGCATAACAATTTCGGGCATTTTCTGGAAGCCCATTTAGCGATTTGTTTTGTCATTAACATTATATCCTCCAAAAGACTGTCCACATCAGGAACTGGACGGATGTCCAATTCCCGATATGCGGACTGCCATTTACTTAGCGCGTCAGTGCGAGTTTGAGAATAGCATATTCTGGCTCGAAACCGTCTGCCACGATGATTTCGCAGAAGTAAATACCTCGAGCTAAATCCTCGCCGCTGCTTGATGTACCATCCCAACCGATTGCATCAGAACCGTTCTCCTTAAGAGTATAGTTCCCAGCATCGAATACACGGTTATCTACAAGCACGCGAACCGGTCGCAACGTTATGTCATAAATGACAATCGAAACAGTTGCTTGCCGTGCGAGCGTGAACGAGATACGAGTATTGTCCTTGAACGGGTTCGGATAGTTAAGCGGGCGCGATGCCAATATTGGACCTTCCGCAGCCTCAAGGAAGAAACTAAAGGTGTGGACTGTCCTATTCGCTTCACGAGCACCGTCACTCTTGGCAGAGACATTGCCTTCCTGGTGCGCGTTGTCAGCCACCTCAAACGTGACCACATATTCCCCTGCCCAAGTTTCAGGCTTGGCGTTGGTATCCAATGAGAGCGGATACCTAACTTGGCTTGCCGACTTCTGTTCAGGCTTAAGGGTAATCTTAGTACCGCTCGGTGTAGCCTTGTATTGAGAAGCAGCACCTTCTATAACCAAGGTGATAGAGTCAACATTTACGCCAGATTCAGCATCGGCATAAGTTATTGAAACTGTCGGTGCCTCATCTCCCGGTTTCAACTTGAAGCGTGCGTTCTGGTGTGGCGCCGCCATCGTGATAATCGGTGCAGCGGTATCGAAGTCGATTGTGAAATTCTCCTTTGCTGAGGCAGAATTACCGAGCGGATCCGTTGCGCGGACTTCAATCGTGTAAGTTCCCTCTTCAAGAGGTGCTTCAAGATTGAAATCCAAACGGGTGATCCCCTCAACATTTTCTTCACCATCGTCTTCAGTCTTACCTTCCACCTCTTCACCATCGCTATCCATAACGGTGATAGTCATTTCATCAATGCCAGATTCATCGCTGGCACTTGCAGAGATGACCGGGAGTCCACCACGGATAGTTCCAGAAGGCGTAATTGAGGTGATCGTCGGTTTGACATCATCAAAAACAAGAGTGAATACCCATGAATGTTTAGTCGTACCACCTGCGCTGGTTGCAACCACCTCTGCGGTATACTGACCAGGTTCAAGTAGATGCGAAACTGATATTTCACCCGCCTTGATGTGTGCGGCTGACACGGAACGTAATACTCCATCATTTATACGGAACTTCACACTCGAAATGTCGGATTGCTCGTCAGACACAACAGCTGAAAGGGCAATCACAGCACCATGCGTGGCAAGTTTGATGAGTCCAGACGGAGCGACTGTGGATATGACAGGCGGCGTTGTATCTTTCGGCATCTCTACCATGAAGGTAACAGATGTCTGCGCCATATTGCCATCACCGTCAGTGACCGCGACAACAACCATGTGATTCCCATCACCTAATGCTTCTTCAGGGGTATAAGAGAATCGGTTTCCGTTTACCTCTGGTGTAGCATCAACATCGTTGACGGTAAACGTTGTTACCTCAACAGTGCCTGCGCCAGAAAATTCACCACTGATAAGCGGTTTGCCGTGCTCAAAGGTTTGCCCTGAAGCAGGTGAATGAATCGCTACTGTTGGGAGCGTGCCATTGACAGCAAACTCAGCGGACCCTTCACCGACGTTGCCGAGATTATCGATCACTTGGACAGTCACACGATAAGCACCACCAGCGAGTGGCTCTCTGCGGGTGTAAACCAAACTTGCGGCATCTTTTTCAAGTTCCGCCTGGTCAACAACCACTTCGGCTTCGTTAGGTGGCTGGAGACGTGCCACTGCAAGGCTTCCAGTTGCGCCATCAACACCAGATCCGGCACCGTCATGATAGGTTGCACGGAGGGTCGGCAGGCTATCAACCGTCTCGTCTTCCGTAGGTGATTCGATGGTAACCATTGGGCCGGTATTATCCACATTAACTGTTGTTATTGGGAATGCGACCGAACCGTTCCGTTTCGTGACCACACCGTCAGGTGTATAAACACCGTCTACCAGTGATCCAACCTCTACCATAAGTGAGAAGGTATTTTCTGGATCTTCAGCACTTTCACTCGGCATCGCAGCTCCGTTTACTGCGCCACTAAGTTCCTCAGCAGCTAACGAACCGTTTGCAACCATGAAACTCACAGAGACT
Source organism: Candidatus Poribacteria bacterium (assembly GCA_009835515.1). GTDB lineage: Bacteria > Poribacteria > WGA-4E > WGA-4E > WGA-3G > WGA-3G. The sequence continues at coordinate 5,792 of VXXH01000191.1, read as the reverse complement.
GAGTTGCGAAGTGGAATCGGTTCTGCGGGTGGTTCCGCAACGTCCGTACCATCTACAGCGATGACTGATATGTCAGTAACATCAGAGACTCGGAAGTTGAGTACGTGCACCGTTATCATCGGTGACTCATCGGTCTGCACGTTGCCGAATTTGTCAACAGTTAAAGCGTGGAACATGTAAGTTCCATTTTCGAGCATTCCGACATCAATTGTAATAGTGTCCAGAATACCGGCTTCGCCCTCGGTAGTAGTTTCGGTGCCGTCCGCTGTGGTTTGCACCAAGTTCACTGACCCACCCTCATAGGTTATAGGATCAGCAGTCTGTTCAATTGTAAATGTTGCTATTGGTGAAGGAACTGTATCATCAACAATCCCGCCGACAGTATAACTAGCATCTTCGTTTGCTTCAATCATACCAGCAACGTCAGCAACAGCGACAATGTTCGTCGGACCTACCGGTGAGACATCATCAACGTTGTCAACCGAGAAATGTGCTGTAATGCCGTCTGCCGACATGGTTTCGCTTCCGTCTGCTTCAGCGATTGCGGTTACACGCACCATATATTGGTTATCGTCTTTAGAAGCATCCCGTGCGGCAGGACTATCAGCAGTAATAGTATCCTCAAGTGTCGTTGTATCGACCTCAAGCATCCATTCTTGATAGGTCTGGCTGCGGTTGATCGGTACAACAGTGGGTTCACCACTCTCGTTTGCTTCGGTTGCACTCGCTGCTGCGCTGGCTACGTCCCCAACGAAATCGGCAAGTTCTGCATCCGAAACATCGCTAACCATCATAGGTTCAGTAGCAGTGCCAACATCAATCCACGCTTCGTCGGTCGGACGCTTGACTTCATAGCGCTTGCCTGAAATCGGTGGAGATGTTATCTCGTAGGAGCGGGACTTAAGCGTAATAGTTCCCTGAGGCGCGCCACTATCTGGGTTCGTCTGTGTAATGCTTTCGGGATCTACAGCGATCACCAAGACTTCTGGAGCCGGTCGGTAAGTATTTTGAACAGTTACCGAGATTTTAGAACCGTCAGTTTCCTCATTGTCAAACTCATCTTTCGCGAGTGCTTGGAACATATAGGTCCCGTTCTCAAGGTATGTTTCACCGTCAGCGAGTGTGCCGACATCAACAGTCACCATGAAAACGCCACTGCCTTCGGCGGTTTCGGTTATCTCACCGACAAGAGCACCTTCAGGATACATCGCGAGTCTGACTGACTTGTAAGTGTTCCGCGCCGCTACTGGTTCAATCGTAAATGTAGCCACCGGGGATGCGACCTCGGCGTCATACTTATCGACGAGTCCACCAACGGTGTAGCTGCCATCTTCAGCGGTTTCAAAAACAGTGTCAACGCCATCAACACTTGTTATGCTAATGCCTGTAGGTGCAAGTGGTGCGACATCGTCAACGTTGTCGAGTGAGAACATTGCCGTAGCATCAGAGGGCCACTCTTTTCCGCTTGCGTCAACAGCAAAAGCACGAACTTCATACTGATTGTCATCCTTGGAAGCATCCCGTGCGGCGGGACTATCCTTAGTGATGGTATCTGCAAGTTCCAATGCTACTGTATCTACAGAAACAACCCACTGTTTATTGGTTGCATCAATGGCGACAACGGATCGATTACCTGCGGCAGTGCCTTCAACAGCAATACCAGTCAGGTGATCAAGAACGCCCGGGAGTGCTGCATCTTCAATATCAACAGAAGTGCTGGCATCACCAGTGCCGATTGTTGTCCAATCTGTATCGTTGGCGCGTTTTGCCTTCAAAAGAATCGACTCAATAGGCGGTGAATTCTGCTCAATAGTGTAGCCTGTGAACGTAAACGTCCCTTGTGGCCCACCACTATCTGCGTTCTTCTCTGTGCCAACATCTACCATTAACTTGAAAACAGCAGGATCTGGACGCTCGTAATTCTTGACGTGCACCGTGCTTTCCGGAGACGCACCGTCCTGCCCGTTGTTAGGTTCGTCATCAACCAAGGCGTGGAGTTTATAAGTGCCGTTTCCTTCAATACCCAAGGCACCTATGTCAACGGTTACCATGAAAACGCCACTGCCTTCAGCGGTTTCGGTTATGTCACTGATGAGAGCAGCATTAATTTCAGGATCACTGACCAACATCACTGATGTGTAAGTTTTCCGAACAGCAGTCGGTTCAATGGTAAGCGTAATACTTTGTGGAACGACTGACGGATCATTTTCGTCAACGAGTCCACGATGTGTATCGGCTTCAACCATACCATTAGCGTTAGCAATAGCGGTGATATTCGTTGGCCCGAGAGGCCCAACATCATCAACATTGTCAACCGAGAGCATCACTGTTTCATCAGAGGGCCAATCATTTTTTCCATCTGCACTGACAGCAAAAGCACTGATGGTATACGGGTTGTCATCCTTAGATGCGTCGCGTGCACCAGCACTATCCTTCGTGATGGTATCTGGCAGCAGCTTCGCCGTATCTACGGTAAGGGACCATACCGTTTCATCGGTATTGATCGGAGCGTCAATTCCTTCAACTGCGGCATCAACTGCGGCATCAACTGCATCAACAAGACCGGGTGTATCACTTTGCGTAGCAGTGCCGAGTTCTATCGGTGCTCCATCGCCCTGTGTAGCGACAACCCGAACGCCGACAGTCCGCGGACCGGTCAGTGGTAATGTGTATGCGTTAATAGTGACCATGCCTTGTGGGCCATCACTATCTGGATTACGCATCGTGATGGACGCTTCATCAACTTCAAGTCTCAACACTTCAGGTGGGTAAACACCAGCATCCAACTTGATGGCAAATTCCATCGGTTCAGCGTCTGTGAGTTGGAGTTGGTTAGTTGCCACAGCACGCACCATGACAGTGTCCCCTGCAGCCAGTAATGCATTAAAGAGCGCATCGGGGATATCAAACGTCGCACTGAATTCCGCGCCAACTTGTGTGCCAGCGAGTTCATCTGCACTGAATGCGACCGGGCTCGGTTGCCAATTACCGTTTGCATCTTGGTATTCTACCGCGATCCCCGCTAAGAAGTGCGGGTGCTGGTCAATCTTGATCGTTAATTCCACACCTTGTGTCGTATTTGCGTAGATGGTGCCGTGTTCATACTGTTCATCAACTACGCCATCACCGTTACGGTCACCGATACTGACAAGGACTACGCTTGCGCGGTTCATTTGTGCCGGGTCATTAGGGGCAACGATCCTGAGATGTGTAGGTGCAGTGTATGAACCGACGTTTAAGAGGGTATCAATTCCCATTGCGCGGATACCGTAATCCCCAACCAAGAGCGGCATTCCCTCACCTTGGATAGGCATCACAAGGTGGTCAGATGCATCAAAGGTTACTGGAACAAGGCGATCAACAATATCTATTGTAGCACCGAGTGCATCAACAATCAATTGTGCTTGACTATCACTTAAGCTGCTGAACCCTATATAAGGTTCCAAACCCTTCAGGAAGGGACCTGCGAATTGCTGTATCAAGTCAGCATTTAGGATACCCAACACACCACTCAGCGGCAACGCCAAGGCTGCCTGAAGGATTGGATCGGACGGCGCGTCCAATTCTCCTTCTGCGACTGCCCCCTTAACTGCTTCCCAAATATTGGATACCAACATAGTGGAATCAACAGTCAACGGCATCCAAGTGTTGGGACGTTGGATCGATGGTTCTCCAAGGTACGGTGTCCCATCTTCGTTCAATCCAATCATTTGATAAAACAGGTAGCCTGCCCCTGGACCTATGTCAGCAGCCTTCGGCATACCCATAATATTGAGCATCGCGGCGGTACCAGCAGTAGGTGCAGTGGCGACAAAAATGTCATTATCGTTCCAATAACCGGTAGCATTTGCATCACTTGGACTAATGCCAATACCTGCTTCCGGTGCACTTGTGTCAACAGTGATATTCTCTTGAATCCGATCGCGAATGGTTCCATCCTCATCAAGCACATCAACTTTCAACTGATAGTTACCGTCAACGGGGATATCAATGTGTGCAGTCCAGAGTGAATGCTTTTCCAGATCAACGCGCGGCACGGTGAAGACAGAAGCCAACATCGGATCGAATTCATTCTCAAATTGAGTTGTCAGAGCGGTCGCGTTCCGGAGCAATATCCTCCGGATCTTATTTAGCTGCTTTGGTGTTGCAACATTCAAGACCTCATTTATATTGACTTGCTGCCCCGCGAGGGCTTTTGCAGCTATATTAAGGACTTGCGGTGAAGCCAATATCTGGGAAAATTCAGTTATCAAGTTATCTGTGAATAACTGCTTAACAATACCGCGGTCAGCTAATTGGAGGTTACGCGGATCAGGCATTGCCCAACCATCAATTCTAATTTTATGTAGATTCGCTGGATCAAAGACATCTGCTAACGTAACGGT
>VXXH01000191.1:493-1397 GCA_009835515.1 Candidatus Poribacteria bacterium | reverse complement strand
CGGTAGTTGGGTCCAGAGCTGCAATAGCATCCCGGTCCAGTGCGGTGAAGGTCAGCGGCACAGCAAGTACGACTTCAAAATAGTAATACGTGCTACCACCAGGAGGTATACCTAACTCTGTTTCCCAGACGACTCCATTTTCTCCAGGTACCGGTTGCATATCAACAGCGATGTAGTCTGCCATCAACCCCGCGTTGGAGTACCGAAGCGTAACGCTGGAAAACAATTGTGCGTTTAGATCTGGCCATGCCGGTAAGTTCGTAGCAGCAAGCGTTTCCTCTAAGCGGAAGGTATAAGGGATGGTATCGGCTCCGAGTTCATCCATCGTAACTTCTGTGCCTGCCTTCGTTGTACCATCTGAGAGACCAAACTCGACACTAGCAACTTTCGCTGGAACCCGCGTATAAACGTGCAGGCCATCGCTTGTCAGGTATTTTTGGTTTGGTGCTGTGCCAAAATCAGTGTAGAGGAAATCAGCAAAATTCGGCGTTATTGCATTTCCAAAGTTTTCAGGATCTAAGTAATCTGCTTCTTTCGGGAAAGCAGTGAGACGCTTTGATAGTAAAATCTGCCGAATCTGCTTTTTGGGAAGATACCCACTTGGAACCGCATCAAGGATTGCATCCACGACGATCTCTGCTTCAATCGTCAGTCCAGGGGGGGCAAGTTGATTGATAAAATCCTCTATGAATCGCCTTCCAGATGCAGTATTTAGGGACAAGCCACCCAATCGCGATTTGCCCGAAAGGTTTGTCGGTGCTATTGGCTCAAATGGATCTGCCATTGGAACTTCTACCGGTGGAAGTGTTGGTTCCGGTTCCGTTGGCTCAGGTTCTGTTGGCGCAGGATGTGTTGGATCGGCATGATGTTGAACAGGGTCAGATTGTGCAGGCGCCGTGTGGAC
>VXXH01000191.1:0-483 GCA_009835515.1 Candidatus Poribacteria bacterium | reverse complement strand
TGGTTCACTTTCAGTTGCCTTTGTATCTTTTTGCTCAGGATATGTTGCTTAAGGAGAAGTTGTCTCTGGTTCTGTTGGTTCAGGTTCAGATGGATCAGGTTCAGTTGGCTCAGGTTCCGTTGGTTCCGGCTCCGTTGGCTCAGGTTCTGTTGGACCAGCCGTTATCAAAGCGTCAAGTTCATCAATAGCGTCAACATCTGCAAGCAGCGACTGCACCAATGGATCGCTGAGCAAGTCTTTGACTTCCTGATCTTCTTTCAGAAGTGTTATGAATTCCGGATCTAAGGTCAAACCGAAAGTTTCAAGGACATCCGGATTCGCAACGACTACATTAATAAGAGCGGGGTTTGTACTCAAAAGACCTTGAACTTGTTCTGACTTCAACCCCTCGAAAACCTGTGGCAGCACTGCTGCGAGATCCTCACGTTGAAGCAATTCGCCGTATTTTTCATATACCTGTTCAGCGAGAGAAGCTTCCTCTTC
>VXXH01000552.1:12569-14738 GCA_009835515.1 Candidatus Poribacteria bacterium | reverse complement strand
TATCTATAGAATGAATCGCACCTACGAAGCATGGAAAATAAATTATGACTTCCAATGAAAATCAAGTTCCAGAGCAGGAACCCACAGAGGAACAGGACGCTGAGCAGACGCTTGGCAATAAAACTTTCAGAATCGTCTGTATGACGTTTTGCCTGGCAGTGACAGTGCTGTTTATCTGGGTCTGGCACCACCAAACCCAGTTCAATGACCACTATCGGAAGGCAACTTTCCTGATGAACAACGGCGACGCAAAACAAGCCATTGAAGCGTATCAGAAGGCGATAAAAAATAAGAAGCGTACGCTTTTCTTCACGAAAGATTCATCGGTTTCCTCGGCTTACAATAACCTCGGACACCTATATGCCAACGTAAAAGAATATGCTCCTGCTGTTGAGAATTTTAAGAAAGCGATTGAGATAGCACCCGATAACGCCAAAGGCCACGTCAATCTAACAACCGCTTATCTTCGGCAGAACTTAGCGGCAGAAGCGCGCGAGGCGTGCCTACGCGCCCTCAAAACTTTTCCTCAGACCGCCCCACTCCACTATAATCTCGCATGTGCTTACGCCTTAGAGGACAAATCTCAAAAAGCGATAGACTCGCTCACTCAGGCGGTGAACCTCAACTCCGACCTTAAAACCCTTGCGCAGAAAGAGAGTGCACTTAAAAGAATTGTGTCTGAACTCCCATAATAGAAACTCTGCCGGTCGTCCTCAGAAGTTACCAGATTGAGACAGTACACTCGCTAAATTCTTCGGCACACCACATCTCCTTAGCCGAATCGGAAATCTTTGATTCCGAAAACGCACTGGAGTTCTATTGATGTCCCTATGTTGCAGTTTAGAAATCCCTCTACCATGAAAAAGGACAGGAACCAAGGTAGTTTCAAGAGTCTGTGGTATTAAGTTAGAGAGCACATCTACAGTCCCTTGTAGTTGCTCAAACACATCTGTTGCTTTAAAGGTCCCGCTCTTCAGTTCAATTAAAGTCACAACTAACCTGCTCTTGGTGATATTTCCGTAAATTAGAATCTGGTCGCATCGCTTGCCTGTGATCCGATTTTCAGGGAACGCCATATCTACGTTTATCACAACTCGTTCGCGTGGAATATCAGTCATGTCTACACGACACCTACGATCACCACACGAGTTAATAAGGTTTTCTTCGCCAACTCGTTCTCGGATCTCGCTGAGAACTTCACTCACTATCACCAAATTCTTCCTCATTCAGGAGATGTTGTTGGAATTCAACAGCGTTATTATGGAGTTCCTCAGCAACATCGTAGTAGTCTTTCGGTTCTATGCCTTCGATACTGTCAAACGGAATCTCCTTCACCGGTTTATCTGTGCGGAACCACCACGCGCCAACTTCTACCTTCGTCAACCAAGTCGCGGGTTCTGTTTTATTTTTTCCCAGTTTCATCACTTCGCCTTCGCGAACCAAGTTGCCAATTTGCTCAAGGAGCCAGTCACTATGCGTTGTTATAATCACACGTACACCGACTCGCACTAAGCGGGCAAGTGTGAGGGCTATTTGGGTTTGCGCTTTGGGATGTAGGTGCGCTTCGGGTTCTTCAATAATGAGTGTATCGCCCACTTGAACAATCCCACGTAAAAATAAGACGAGCGGTGCAAGCTCCGAAACCATTGATGAAGATTGGCTCATACGCAATGCTTGTTTCGCGTCCTGTGGGTGGTAACGGAATTCTGGATATCCTCCTGCTGGTCGATTGACCTCTATTTCTCCACGAAGCACTTCGTCTTCCAAAACTGCGGCAATCCCATTTATTTCATCCGAAGACACACGCCCTTCCTCGTAACTTATGATTTGTTTAAGAAAATCTGCTATCACTCCGGAAAGTCTCGTATCTTCATGGAAACGCTCCCTCCCGCCGGGAGTAGGCAGATCTATAAGCGAATTAGCAATTACCCCACGGGTTTCCATGATACCACTCCGAGCAGCAGGTAGGTAGTAAGATGCTGCCGATACAGGCATAATAAATCGGAGGGGAATTCCCTGATCTTTAACGTTAAGTGCCTTTTGGAATATTTCCCTATCCTCGGAACTCAAAACTATATCCTCGTTGATAAATTTGTTTGCATGAGTACCGGATTCGGAATCATAGAAATCAAAAGACAAGAGGGTTTGATTGTCAGCTTGTACATAAAA
>VXXH01000552.1:0-12559 GCA_009835515.1 Candidatus Poribacteria bacterium | reverse complement strand
GCCATATTGTAAGCGATCGCGGACCCACATAGGTAAATCTGAAAACTTGAACGGTTGACCAGTCACTGCCAACTTTTTAACTACCTTTTGCGTTTCTTCTAACAAGGTTTGAGTTGAGAGGTCAGCGGGTTGGGAATAATAAATAGGGTCAAACCGGGAAGTATTGTAGTACGACCACGGCACTCGCGGGATCCCTTCAAAAGTGCGCTGTAATGCATAAATGAGCGCGGAAAGGTATGTTTTGCCGGTGTTGCTCTCACCGACGAACACAGTCAGTGGACGGAGATCTATTTCTGCCCTCTCTATAGGTCCAAAATTCTCCACTGCAATATGAATATCTGGTGATTGCTGTATCTCTTTGGTTTTCTGCATTATTTTTACCTACCGGCGACGATTTTAAACCTATTATACGCCTATTCCTACCTATTTGCAACGAAAAATGGGCGAGAATGAAATCTCGCCCATCTCCATTTACAATAGGAAGTAGATAGATACAATCTACTACTATCTCTTCAAATTACCCCACATCGTCGCCAATTTACCACGGGCTGAGACATCAAGCGTATCGTTAACAATCTTCAGGAGTTCCGCCTCAGTCAGTGCATAGTTGGCTAACATTAATTCATCAATACGTCCCTGAAAAAAACGGGGACAACACCCGTTATTCTCACCGCCGAACCGTAAAGGTTTATCTGCTCTGCTTAGACCGGGCCCCTTCTGTGCGATAGCGGTGCCATCAGATTCGCCATTGATATAGAAACCGGCTTCCTTCCCATCCCACACAACGGCAACATGGCTCCACTCTTTCGCTTTGATCTTGCCGTCAGAGATATGGTAACCAGGGACACTGGTCTCGTAGAAGTAGTAAGCGAGCTTCCCCTCTCCGGGTTCAATTTGCAGATAATAGGTATTCTTGTAAAAGATAGTGAATTTATTTTCCTGACCACCCGCGGGGAGTTCGTCAGGATAAACCCACGCCATCATCGTAATGGCTTCGTCTATATCAATCTCATCGGAGTGTGCAACCTCTATGAAATCAGCTTTGCCGGCTTCACCCGCCATCTGTACGGCTTCGCCGAGAATGCCTTCAGCCCACTTGATATTTCCCTCGAATTCACCGACCAAGCCAGCAGTCGCCTCCTCGCTCTGTTTCCCGTTACCTTCGTCGAAGTGCCAGACATAAAGCTGCTTACCGAGTTGTTTCACATTCCCCTTTCCGCCCGCAGTGTACCCCGCGAAGCAAAGCGATAGACTTAGAAAAACGCATAGCATCATAAGCATCTGGGTTCTCATCAGGGTTCCTCCTTTTAGAATGAACAAAAGGACGGGTACAAGCACCCGCCCCTACAATAAAACTTGGCAATAGGCAGGCATTGTGGCACTGCTGCTATGACAGAGAATATGTATCTACTTCACATTTTTAACTTGCCCCACGTCGTAGCAAGTTTATCCTTCGGAGATACAGCAAAGAAGACACCATTTTCCATATCTTGGTTAATCTCTTCAACAGTGAGGGCACGGTCGTAGATAGCAACCTCATCAACCAAGCCGACCATACCCTTCAGTCCCGTTTGTGCCTTACCGATACGGAAGACAACATCAATGCTGTTAATCTTACCTGCTGGTGGTTCAAATTCGACATCCAATTCGCCATCAATATATTGGCGAATCATATCGCCATCGTAGGTAGAGGAGACATGGTGCCACTTCTCCAACGCCGGTTTAATGGTCTGTTTATTCCGTGAACCTTGCCATCCACCGATGTTAATCCACGTCTCAATTTGTGGGGAACCAGTAAACTGTGCACTCCACTGGAGACAATAACCCCCGACGTTCGCCCCGCTCCTGCGTCCCATCAAGTTAGAGTCACCTTGGGACTCCTCTGGGAAAAACCACGCTTGGATCGTGAGTTCATCAGTGATGTCAAGTTCAGGGACCGCGTCAACCTCTACAAATTTCTCGGTGTCTTCAAGGTGGACAGCCCCACCGAATTTGCCATCTTTCGACCAGACAGCACCTTCAAACTTGCCTTCAAGGTTATTTCCACTCACGTCTAAAACTTTGCCGCCGTCGTCTTCATCAAAAGTGAAGTACAACATAAGCGCATCGTCATCGTTTATTGCCCACGCCTTCTCACCGTGAAGCAAACTAAAACTCAAGGCAATGACAGTGACGGCAAAAACTATCATAATCGGTTTCATAACACGGAACTCCTTTTTTATAGTTCTCGGTTGTCAGCACGATTTACTTCGCAAATCTTTCAGTTGTCAGTCACTCGTGTGGCAGTTACACAAGTCGTGTCGGCTACACGCAGCCCCTTAACCGAGAACTGATAACCGAAAACTAATAACTATTTAACCCAAGTTACCACTTACAAGACTTTAGACAAACATACACCGTTTTTGATTGAAAATATGAGGAATTTCCTCTAATTCCAGTGTTTTATGGTGTCCTGCACCTACAATTCTTGTTCATTTGACATGAGGTGGCAACTTAGGTTATTTAGAACGTAGAAATTTGAATCTCCTTCGCGGTGATAAACTCAAGGAGGGCAGGCACGCCTTCCTGCGTTTTTTCGATACCGCGCTGGATCGCTGGAATAATCTGGTCGGGTGTTTCGACACGTTCACCGTAACCACCGAATGCTTTTGCCATATCTGCGTAGTTGCCAGAGATGTCTGTAGATCTGAATTTTTCGGTGGAAACTGGCATAATCGGAAGCTCAATTGCCATAGAGAAATTGTTGAAAAGTCCGGAGAGAATCGGGATCCGTTCCCGTACAGCGGTCTCAAAATCCATGCCAGTAAAGCCGATGGCGGCATCACCCCAAACGTTAACGCAAAGATGATCGGGTCTCGCGAGTTTCGCACCCATGGCGAGCCCGAGACCGTAGCCGAGCTGCGTTGTTTTGCCCCAACCGATATAGGTCAGTGGCGCAACAGACTGCCAGAAGGGGGACATTTGATCGCGCGGACTCCCCGCATCATGCGTGATAATTGTATTTTCGACATCAACAGTCCGCAGCAGATCCCAGATGACGCGATACGGAGTCATCGGCACCTCGTCAGAAGTGAGTTTAGCGTTCCATTCTTCAAGCCATTCCGATTTAATCGCGCTAATTTCTCCAGTGACAGCAGCCGTGCGTTCCTCGGACGCGCCGTTGGAACGGTCGCGAATTGCTTCTACCAAGCCATCTAAAATTAAACCCGCATCGCCAACGAGGGCACTTTCAACAGGAACGTCCTTGTTGATGTCCGCTGGATCTAACGTCGCGTGAATAACCCGTTTCCCCTCAGGAATCCTAACACCAAAGGCAGTCCGAGTGAAACTACACCCGATACCAAAAATCAGGTCGGCTTTTTGGAGATAGTGATGCACCGGTTTCGGGATTGCCCGTCCGCCAGAACCGAGTGCCAACGGATGATCTTCTGGAAAAGCACTTTTCCCGCCTAAACTCGTTGTTACCGGTGCTGCGAGGAGTTCCGCTAATTCTTTCAAAGAATCCCATGCTTGGGCATAATGCACGCCTTGTCCCGCATAGATAACAGGACATTCGGCATCAAGTAAAGCCTCTGCAGCGGCTTCAATTGACGCGCTGTCAGGTCCATAACGCACGGTCGGGACAGGTGTCGGATCAAAGGAATCCGAAATTTCTTCATTAAACAGATCCGACGGGAATTCAACGAGCGCGGGACGCGGTCTACCATTCCGAACTTGCGTAAAGGCGCGCCGCATCGCCTCCGGGACGGCTTCAGGCAATGTGACCTGTTCACATGACTTTGTCACGTGTCGATAGTTCAGAGCAGAATTGAAGTTTGGTTGGATCTGTGTTAAATTTCGGGAATAGCCGCCCGGCAGCACCACAATCGGTGCGGAATCACCGTACGCTTGCGCGACCCCTCCAAACGCGTTTTCGGAACCGGGTCCACTCTGCATACAGAAGACACCGATCTTCTCTCCAGAGGTCATTCGGCTCATCGCATCCGCCATGTGGAGACCAATCCGTTCCTGTCTGACAATAATCGGACGGATGTCCAGTTTCGCCGCCGCCTCGATTATATGGTTTACCGGATAAGCAAACAGATACTCTACCCCTTCTGCTTTGAGGACTTTTGCTATTGCATCAACAACTTTCATTTTTTTACTGTTCCTTTTTAGAGTCGCCAGTTTTCAGTTGAATTAGTTAACAGTTATCAGTTAACAGTTATCAGTTACAAGAGGTTTTGGATAACTCCAAAGTCTCTTTCTGAAAACTGAAAGATTTTTTCATGCCTCGCAGTGAGAGAAAAATCGTACTGACGACTGATAACTGGAAAAAAAAGACTTATACACTCGGGTTCGTCGGTTTCCCTGCATCCATCACGAGTGGAAAACTATCGCCTTCCAATTTATCGCCATTATTAACGGTAACAAAAGGCTTCATGACGTGATTGCCACTTTCATCGTAGAGCGTCTCGCCGGTCATGTAATGCACTGCGATCGCGCGCCGCGGCTTCTGACTCGTGTTGTCATGTGATCCATGCCACGTCAAGGAATGATGGTAATGGGCATACCCTTTCCGGACGGGACAGAACTCTGTCTTTAATTCATTATCTTCAAAGCGATCCGGCATTGAATGGATGTCCTTGATGGAATGCAGGAATGGTATCTGATTGCCCCAATGGTGAGAACCCGGGACCATACGCATACATCCGTTGCTTTCATCCACATCATCCAACGCCACCCAAGCACTTACCTGACTCGTTTTCGGTGTAAGAATGGGCCAATACGGTGAATCCTGATGCCACATGTTGACACCCCCGACTTGCGGCGGTTTGTACTGGATCTGGTCGTGCCACACGCGAAGCTCCGTCGCTGACATCAGTTGTCCGATCTCCTCCACAATAATCGGGTTGTAAACGAGTCGGTGATAGGCTGAACTCGCTTCCCAAATATTAACGACTTGCCAGACAGGACTCTCCTCTCTGCCACCGAGATTGACGATGTGCACCGGTTGTGGGACATCCGTTTTTTCGTAGTCATCAATAACGCGCGCCAATTCAGCACGTAATTCATCTACCTGATCATCACTTAAAACACGGCTTCCGAGAAGAAAGCCTTTTTCACGAAATGTGTCAACCTGGGTTTGGTTGAGCATACTTCCCTCCAATAGAAAAGACTTATATATTCGGTTTCGTTGGCTTCCCGGCATCCATCACAAGCGGAAAATGGTGACCTGCCAATTTAGTACCGCCATTGACGGTTACAAAACGTTTCATGATGTGATTGCCACTTTCATCATAAACAGTCTCACCCGTCATATAATGCACCGCAATCGCGCGACGCGGTCCCTCACTGGTGTTGTCATGGGACCCGTGCCATGTCAAAGCGTGATGGTAATGGACATGTCCCTTCGGTACAGGGCAGAACTCCACCGCTAACTCGTTATCTTCAAAACGGTCCGGCATTGTATGGATGTCCGGGATATCGCGCAGAAACGGCATCTGGCTACCCCAATGATAGGAGCCGCGAACCATGCACATACACCCGTTGCTTTCATCAACGTCGTCCAACGCTACCCAGGCACTCACCTGACTCGTTTTCGGCATGAGAATCCCCCACAACGGCGAATCCTGATGCCAGCGATTGACCCCACCGACCTTTGGCGGTTTGTATTGAATCTGGTCGTGCCAGACGCGCAACTCTGTCGCCGACATAAGCTGTCCAATCTCTTCCACTATGACCGGATTGTGAACCAGTCGGTGATAGGCTGAACTCGCTTCCCAAATATTAACGATCTGCCAGACCGGACTCTCTTCTTTACCACCGAGGTTGGCGATACGTACCGGCTGTGGAACTTCAGGTTTCTCATAATTATCAATGACGCGTGCCAATTCTGACCGTAATTCGTCAACCTGTTCGTCACTTAATACACGGTTTCCGAGAAGAAAGCCTTTTTCACGAAATGTGTCAACCTGTGCTTGGCTGAGCATATCCATCGCCTCCTATAGCATCTATTTTTTTCTCCATCAAAGTCTTATGGTTTCCATGCTATCATGTTTTATTTTACGCACCTGTTACTCTATTTTTCAGTTCAACCCACTCTTCATCGGAGAGTTTTGGGGGCCACGCGATCCGCTTGCCGATGAGTGCGGAGCGATACGCCGCCATAATCAGATCAAAGCCGAGCAGCGCGGGCTCCAATCTATTCCGATGCGGTTGATTTTCGTCATCAAGCCATGTCGCAATCGCCTCTGTAAACGCTCGCTGTCCGAACTTGTCATCTTCACCGAAGTGGGTTTTTTCAACGAAGTGCTCCGCCATACCGTCGAACTGATAGCCCCATGACCCGTTTTCTCGCCACCACATCCGACCTTTCGTTCCCCAAAAATCGAGGTTGCACCGTGGGTTGCTGCCCGGAAAATCAATACTCCCAAATGCCGTCCGTGCGGATTCAAAAAAGACGCGTGCCCCGTTCTCAAACGTATAGATCGCCATCAAGTCTTCAGGACATTGCCGATGCGGAACGTCATAGATTTCGGCACCTTCAACGGCACCCCACACGTGCGTAATCGGAATGTCCTTAAGCGCAAACAGCACAACATCCATCAAGTGGGTATCCATATCCGTAATATCGCCTTCGGTGCAGGCACGAATGAAGTGTATATCTCCGAGGCTGTCGTCCGCAAAAAATTCCAGCAGTTTCTCAGCAAACGGCAGATACCGGCGTTGATGATTGACGATAATCTTCAGTCCTGTTTTCTCGTGTGCTGCAGCGAGTGCCTCTGCTTCGCTGGGTCTGAGCGCGAGCGGTTTCTCTATCACCAACGCTTTAACCCCGGCTTCAGCGGCAGGTTCTACCCAAATATGTCGCGGCACTGTCGGTTCTGTTACAGCGTGGACGATATCCGGTTTCTCTGTCTCCAACATCTCAACATAGTCTGTATACCCCGGAATGTTGAGTTCTTCCACTGCTACTTTTAAACGTTCCTCGTCAATCTCGCAGATGGCAATTACCTTCATATTCTCAATGCCAGCATAGCACCGAGCATGGTGTACACCGCGCCTACCTCCGGCAATTGCGGTACGATATGTCGCCATAATATACCTCCTCATTGAAGCGTGCAACTCGCAGGTTCCCGAAACTTGCCATTATATTAACATGCCCACGAATTTGTGTCAACTGTTTGATTTGGAAAGGGTTTTCAGTTCTATGTTGTTAAATTCCCGCGCTTGTGATATAATGCAACGCATCAAGTAAAATCAACTTCTATAGGAGCGTTATATGAAGATTGATAAAATTGAGTCGTTTTTTATTAGAAACGGTTATGTGATCCGAATTCATACGGATACCGGTATCAGCGGTGTCGGACAGACCGCTTGCTGGGGCTATCCAGAAGCCGTTGATCAAATCATCAACACGTTTAAGAAATACCTCATCGGTCAAAATCCGCTGCGGATTGAACATCATTGGCAATACCTCTATCGCATGGGCCCGTTTCGTGGGACTGCGCTGAGCGGTGCGATCAGTGCAGTAGACATCGCATTGTGGGACATCAAAGGTAAACATTTCGGTGTCCCAATTTGGGAACTGTTAGGCGGAAATTGTCGTGATAAAATCCGGTTGCATCTGCTTGGCGGCGGCGGCACCCCGGAAACGATGTATGAAGCGGCAAAAGCAGCCGTTGAAGAAGGTTTCACAGCACTCAAATTTGACCCAGTGGTCGGAAATTTCCAAGATATGGCGGTCGATCGGCTCGTCAAGACCGCCCGCGACCTCGTCGCTGCTGCGCGAGAAGGCGGTGGACCCGACCTCGATCTGATTGTTGAAGTGCACCGTAAACTGACCCCGATGAACAGCATCGTGTTGGAATCCGCCTTGGCACCCTTTAATCTCTATTTTATTGAAGACCCCATTCAGATAGATACTATCACAACGCAAGGGGAATTAGCGAAACGGATGACAACACCCCTCGCTATCGGCGAACGCAATGTAAGCATCTGGGAATTCCGTGAAATTCTCGAGGCAGGCGGACCGCAATATGTACGTCCGGATGTCGGTCTCGCGGGTGGTATAACACACTGCAAGAAAATCGCGGCACTTGCTGAAGCGTATCACAGCGCGGTTGTCACGCATAATTTCCTCGGGCCGCTCATTACGGCTGCGTCGCTGCATTTAGATACAAGTATCCCGAACTTCATCACACAGGAATATACGAAAGGCGATGAATCCGAAGACTTCGCTGTCTATAAAGTTGCGTACCAGCGAGAGGGTGGCTACATTCCAATCCCTGAAGCTCCGGGTTTGGGTATTGAACTGGACGATAGTTTAATCGAGCAGAATCCCTATCAACCGATGAATACCGGTACAACGCCTTTGCGGGAAGACGGCTCTGTCGCTTATGCGGTGTAAAATGGTTTTCGGTTATCAGTTATCAGTGAAAGAGGGTGCTGATGACGGTGACATAACTTCAAAAGAAGGAGCCAGTTAGAATTTGTCAGGAGACTCTCGAATCACAGAAAGCGTACCCGACAACTGACAACTGACAACTGACAACTATTAAAAAATGAATGCTGATGAAAAATATCTATTTGATCTGAATGGTTACCTCGTTATCAAAAATGTGTTAACGCCCGAAGAAGTAGCCCTCGCCAACGAAGCGATTGACAAACATGGTGACCAAGTGCGTATCCGTCCACGGGATCAAGCATTTGACGGTGGTTCTCCTGAACTGAAAGGTGAGCAGGGGAGAGGAGACCTCGACGGTATGCTCAGCTGGGAAGAGCCGTGGTGTAACCCGTTCCGACACATGCTCGCGCATCCGACACTTGTTCCATATCTCAACGAGATACTCGGAAGAGGCTTCCGAATGGATCATCAGATGTTCCTGCTTTCAATGGACAAGGGTGCAGAGGGGCATATGTTCCATGGCTCCTCCGGTCCAGGCTTCGATCCGAACCAATACTATATTTTCCGTGACGGACGCATGCACAACGGCTTGACTGTCGTCGCTTTCCAATTGACGGATGTGCCACCCGGAGTGGGTGGATTAATCGTTATACCCGGAAGCCATAAGAGCAACTATCCGTGCCCGCAGAAGATGCAGCTCTATCAGGAACACCAAGAGCATATCCGACAGGTCGTCTGCAACGCTGGGGATGCGGCAATCTTCACAGAGGCGGTGACGCACGGAACGCTGCCGTGGACAGCTGACCATCCGAGACGCTCCATTCTAACCCGTTATACCGCAGGCAACATGGCGTATCTCCCTGCATATCCAATACCGGAATGGGCGAATGAGCGCCAGCGTGCTGTCATGGAACCACCTTATCATTCTCGATTAAATCGTCCCACCTTGGAAACGTAGGAAGGTTTTTAATTTATGGGATCCTGGACTGCGCTTCGCTTACACGCAGATTTCTGGTGAGGTCGCAACTGAAATAAGGATCTGTACGGCATAGCACCAAAAAAACCAAGCCTCCAACAACGGCGCAGGGCTTTTGCGAACCAACACGGAATGCACGTATGGCATTCCGTGGGGTGTTTCTTCAGATGTGAGAAAGGCACGTGAAAGCCCAATCTCACGGTGTTTAACCGTAAGGAAAGTTAAAAAATGAATGCTGACGAAAAATATCTATTCGATTTGAACGGTTACCTCGTTATCAAGAATGTACTAACGCCCGAAGAGGTAGCACTCGCGAACGAAGCCCTTGACAAACACAGTGATCAGGCACGCATCCGTCCACGCGATCAGGCACTTGATGGTGGTTCTCCTGAACTGAAAGGCGAACAGGGTAGAGGCGAACTCGGCGGTATGCTCGGCTGGGAAGAACCGTGGTGCAATCCGTTCCGACACATGCTCGCGCACCCAACTCTGATTCCATATCTCAACGAGATACTCGGAAAAGGCTTCCGAATGGATCATCAGATGTTCCTACTTTCAATGGACAAAGGTGCGGAAGGCTTTATTTTTCACGGATCCTCCGGTCCCGGCTTCGATCCGAACCAGTACTACATCTTCCGAGACGGACGCATGCACAACGGTTTGACCGTTGTCACTTTCCAGTTGACGGATGTGCCACCCGGAGCCGGTGGGTTAATCGTTATACCCGGAAGCCACAAGAGCAACTACCCGTGTCCACAAGAGATGCGACTCTACCAGCAACACCAAGAGCACATCCGGCAGCTTGTTTGTGAGGCGGGTGATGTTATTATCTTCACGGAAGCGGTGACACACGGCACGCTGCCATGGACTGCTGACCATCCGCGACGCTCAATTCTGACGCGCTACACCGCAGGCAATATGGCGTACGTCCCCGCCTACGAAATACCAGAATGGGCAAATGAACGCCAGCGCGCTGTCATGGAACCGCCCTATCACTCTCGATTAAATCGTCCCGTATTGGAGACGTAGGATCGTAGGAGCGAAACCTTCTAAACCCCATGTTTTCCCTCAATTAGTATAAAAAACGCAGCGCGGAATGAAATGGAGCGCGGATTTAAGAAACCGACTCTAAAATACAAATCCGCTTGATTTAACCGCAAGGAAAATTAAAATATGTCTACTTCAACGAGTGCAATTCTTGGCTTAATCTTCTTAGGCCTCGCGAATGCCTCCGTTTTCTTAATGTTTAAGTTATGGGGCTACCCATTTAACAAAGAGACACATAAGAGTGAAGCACCACCAGCCTTGATGCTGCTCCACCGATTCATCGGTTATGCGTATGCGATCCTCTATGTCTTTATGATGTGGCACATGGTGCCGCGTTTATGGAACTATCAAGTCGAACTCCCGCCGCGCACCGTGGCACACCTGATGCTCGGTATCACCATCGGTGTGTTGATCCTCGTCAAAATCGCCATCCTCCGGTTTTTCCGACATTTTGAGGAATCGATGCCCTATATCGGTACATGTCTGCTGATCTGCACCTACCTGTTGATAGGGTTGTCAGTGCCGTTCACATTCCGCGAAGCCGCATTGCGAACACAGACAGGAGCATTCAGCGACGAAGGTATTGCGCGGACCCGCAAGTTGCTTGAAAATGCCGGATTACCCGCAGCGGCACCGCTTGATCAGTTGGCATCAAAGCGAAAACTGCGAGAAGGGCAGCATGTCTTACAACGCAAGTGTGTTGTCTGTCACGACTTACGGACGATTCTTGTGAAACCACGCACCCCGACCGACTGGGTCCGCCTTGTCAATCGGATGGCGATAAAACCGATGATCGGCGAACCCATCCATCAGGAAGAAGAGTGGACGGTCTCGGCATATCTTATCGCGATTACGCCGGATATTCAGGTTTCAGCACGGGAACAACGGCAAGAACAGATGCGTTCAGATGAAGCGAAGGAGGCTGCACAAATCGCAACAGTCGCTATGGAAGCGGAAGCTGCAATCGGAACAGTACCCATCGCCTATGATGAAGCAGAAGCAAAAGCACTCTTTGAAGACAGATGCTCACAATGTCATCCCATCACAGATGTAGAAGACTATCCGCCGCGTTCGGAAGAGGAGACAACCGAACTCATAACACGGATGATAGATATCGGACTCTATCTTGAAGAGGCAGAAATTGAGTTAATAACCCGCTATATTAATGAAAACTATCTGGTAAATGAATAGGAGGACGGACGTATTAAGAACTGTCCGTCGCCTGCCCTAACAAATTACTGATAGGTTGGCTTCTTATTGATTATACCACTCATTGACGGAGAGAGTCTTGAATTAGTCCTATAACCGAATCTTCTTGAAAGCCTCAATCTGTGCCGTAATCGCGCGTTCGGTCGGGAGACGTTCTGCACTCGATGCGCCGTAGAAACCGACAACCCCTTCGGTATTTTCCAGAACATACGTAGCGTCTTCCGGTTCAGCAATGGGACCGCCGTGACAGATCACAAGGATCTCTGGATTGACCCCTTTCGCCGCGTCGTGGATGGATTGGACCTGTTTAGCGGCATCTTCAAGCGTGAAGGCAGTCTTGGCACCGATAGAACCTTTCGTCGTGAGTCCCATGTGCGCCACGAGAATATCCGCACCGGCATCTGCCATTTGCTCCGCCTCAGTTTCATTGAAGGCGTAAGGTGTGGTAAGCATACCCAACTGATGCGCTGTCCGAATCATCTCCACTTCAGGTCCGTACCCCATATCGGTCTCCTCAAGCAGTTGACGGAAAGTGCCATCAATCAGACCTACCGTTGGGAAGTTCTGAACCCCGGAAAATCCGATTGCGTCTATCTGTTGTAAGAAGATGTCCATCAAGCGAAACGGATCCGTCCCGCAGACACCTGCAAGAACAGGTGTATCTGGCACGACGGGTAGCACTTCGCTCGCCATCTCAACGACAATCTGGTTCGCGTCGCCGTAGGGCATCATACCTGCGAGTGAACCTCTGCCTGCCATCCTGAATCTACCGGAGTTATAGATAATAATCAAATCAATGCCGCCAGCCGCTTCACATTTAGCGGAGATACCCGTGCCAGCACCTGCCCCAATGATGGGTTTACCAGCATCAATATTGTTGCGTAGTTGTGTTAAAATGTCTTCACGTCTGAATTTCATTTTTCTAATCCCTTTTGGTT
>VXXH01000463.1:12892-15414 GCA_009835515.1 Candidatus Poribacteria bacterium | reverse complement strand
ATTGTGCGATCGAATTACAACGCGATGATCGAGATTACCGGCAGCGATATGGCCAACGCCTTCACGTAGGGTCGCAATCGGACGGGTGATGCGACGACTGATGATATAACTAATGAGGTAAACCAATACCAGCCCAACGACACCACTTAAAAGCAGTGTGAGTGTAAGCTCCTGCTGCCATTTCATCTGGCGTGCATGCGAATATGCGACGATTAAGTCAACAGGCGGTGTCTCACGTGTCGTCGCGAAGGCTGAATTGAAAGGTGTTATTCGAGAAGCGGTATAAGTACTCCCTTCGGTCTCTTCTGATTCCTCTAAAGTCACCTTTTGTCGGAGTTGAGGATCGGAAAGCAATTGAATTCGATCGTCAAGTGGGACGTGTCGGGCGGCATTATTCAATGGAAGCCAATGCTCTGATTCCCTCGCTTTCGATTCGGTACTAAAGTCTGCTGTGTCCGATGGTTGCGGCTTTCGGACAAGAAAAATCGGATGCTCGTCTGACTGAATATTCGTTTGGGTTGTCTCCAGCCATGTTTGCAAACGGTAGCCGCCTGTAACGAAGCCCCACTCGCCCGATTCCGTTACTTGAACCACAAACTGTGGTCCGAGATCGCTTTGTTGGGGAATACTTCTGAGTTGTATATGTCCCTCCTCGCTGTTGATTGAATTATATATGCGTGGATTTCCCCGTGCCTTTGGGATCGGGTATAGAAGTTTACCGTCTGCAGTGCCATACTCGAAGACATCAAAGTCCGGTGTGGGCAGGTAAGGAAAGTTATCTTCTCTGTCTATGGCGCGAAGGAGTCTCTCATCAGCGGCTGTCGCGTGAACATCCTTCTCAACTTTGTTGAGGAAAGCTTGGTAATTATTTGAAATTTGGGCGCGAAGCGTCTCAACAGAGGCATCGATGTCCCGTTTAAAAGCGAGTCGAATCAGGAAACTGGTGCTCCCAAAAACAACACCAAACATGACGAGGAAAACGAAGCCGTAAGCGATAAAAATCTTATCATGAAACTGTAAAGTAGAGAGTCTATTCCTCATTTTATGGCACAACTTGTAAATTGTCTTTGCTTTAAACTCAGAAAATATGTGACACGAGAGGGATTATTTTTTACCCACCTACTTGCTATCCGCAATCGGTGCCAAGGCAAAAGATCGGAAATTCCGCTTGTAGCCTTCAACACCATCTTGGAGATATGTTAACTCATTTCCGCCGTCGGTGTCAAGGTGCAAATCTTGGAGCCTGCCTTTTACGGCGATGGTATCCATTAAGACACGCATCAGTTGACAAACAGACTGGATATCCCGTTTTGGAAGGGTTAACGTTGCATTGGATACACCTTTCTCGCTAAAATCTAAGGCAGTGCCACGATAAGAGGCGGTCTGCAGGTGTGTCATCGATAACCCTTCAAAGTCGGTTAACTTCCTGTCCATCTGAGTATCTCTCGGTAGTGCTAAATCGGGGCCGAGTTCCTGCCAGTGGATAAATAGGACGACTTTATCTCGCGGACCGGCGATGATGCCATTGAGGATTGAGTGATTACTCGTAGGTCCCCTGGCATTTATGACGTTAGGACCCGTTCCGCGTTCTTGAATAGATTCTGTACAGAGTTGAACAAACCACTCACCGAGGCAACTGTTATCGGCATAGTTATAGAAAACAATAGTGTTTTTGCTTGGGTGTTTGGTGTTCTCGACTTCTTCAGCGAGATGGATCCACCGAGCGAGTTGATAGGCGACGTTGTCTTGATGTTCACACGACAGAAAAAAAGCCTCGTGTGCTTGTTTCACACCGTCCAGTGCAGCACGGACGCGAGTCTTTGGGGTTTCATTTTTTCCGGCTGTCATCGCGAGGAAGAACAGACCGACTGGCGAGAAGGCTGAAAACCGTCCGCCGACACCATCGGGGACAGGAAGCAATGTGTCGCCGTAGAAAGATGATTGTTCATGCATTCGGAACAAGACACTCTCAGCAGTGAGTCCGGTTGTCGCGAGGACATGTTG
The DNA here is from genome assembly GCA_009835515.1 of Candidatus Poribacteria bacterium. Taxonomy (GTDB): domain Bacteria; phylum Poribacteria; class WGA-4E; order WGA-4E; family WGA-3G; genus WGA-3G. The sequence continues at coordinate 13,410 of VXXH01000463.1, read as the reverse complement.
CCGCCAGTTTTCATCACCAAGCACTTCACGGATAATCATCAATGTCGCCATTGTCTCGGTTGTTGTGCCAGATTTGCTGATGACGTTGAAGAGTGTTTTCTGGAGGAGATTCCGCGTTTTGAGCATCTCAATTAAGCCGACAAGTTTGCGCGGATCAAAGGTATCACCCGTAAAATAAACCTCTGGAGCACCGCCGCGTTCTTCAACCGACAGTAAGTTATGATAGGGGTGATTGAAAGAATCGTGGAAGACGCGAGCACTGAGATCAGAGCCGCCTATACCGATGACGACCAACACCGAAAAGTCTTCGCGGGCACGCGTGGCTAACGTCGTAACTTTGACGATATCCGTTTCTTGGAGATGACTGCGGGTCCAAGCACGAAGTCCACGTTCCAATTCGACAAGTGGTGCTGATGCCTCCTCCTGAAATAGCGCGTGAATTCTCTGCAAAGCGGCATCAACCTTCTGTTTTGCTCTCTTCCCCTCGCTGCCGGTAGCGGGGAACGAGTCTGCTGTCC
>VXXH01000463.1:2534-12882 GCA_009835515.1 Candidatus Poribacteria bacterium | reverse complement strand
CTTCCATACTTGTCCGAGAGGCGGACGATATCTTCTTCATCAAAGTGCCCGAACGAGATTTCGAGGATCCGATAGTCTTTCGATTCACCGATGAGTTGATGCTTCGCACCTTGTGGAATAAACACAGGTTCCATAGGTTCAGGACGTTGAATGGTGCCATTAAGTTTCAAACAGGCACCCTCATCAAGTGGAATCCATAACTCACTCCGATGATGATGATACTGATAACTCACCTGCTCCCCTGCCCGAATTTCTAAGATTTTGACAGTGACAGGTTGATTGAGTACATATTGTATGAAGCCACCCCAAGGTTTTTCAACTGTTGTGATCTTTTGAAGTTCTTGCGCGGATAATTCCATAATTTATTCTCCGAACTGTGATGCACATCTATGAAAAAATGCTTACAAAAATACGATAGATAGTGTATCATATAGGCAGTCCGATAGTCAACTAAAACAGGAGTCCACCCGAGGCATCTGGTTTTCAGTAGAAACCATTTAACGTTACGGCACACGGAGTGTGCCTACTACTATGACTTCAACGTTACGGCACACGGAGCGTGCCTACTACCATGTTTAAAGATTCGATTTCAACACTCATTGAGAATAGCATTACGGAAAAGGTATTTCCTGGGGCAGTTGCTTGTATCCTTACCGATAAAGAGGTGCTTTACCACGAAGCTTTTGGGTGCCGATCTATAAAGCCGAAACGACTGCCGATGCTTCGCACGACCCTGTTCGACTTGGCATCGCTGACAAAGCCGATTGTCATCGGGACGCTCTGCATGCAGCTTGTTGAGAAAGGCAGGCTCTCCCTGAGTACACCTGCTGAGAAATACTTGCCAGCCTTCGGACAGAAAGGCGTAACGCTTACCCATCTGTTGACACATACTTCAGGTCTTCCGGCATGGATACCGCTCTACCTACGGGCAGGATCCCGCGAGCATGTTATTTCTTATCTCGGTGAGGTGGCATTGGAATCTCAACCTGGAGAGAAGGCGGTATACAGTTGCTTAGGGTATATTGTGCTCGGTGCGCTGCTTGAAAAGGTAACGAAACAGCCGCTTGATCAATTGGCGCGAGAGCGGATATTCGCACCACTCGGTATGGAGCAGACGTGGTTCAATCCGCCCCAAGCGTGGCATGGAAACTGTGCTGCCACTGAGGATTCCAACAGTTTTGAACGTCGGATGGTAAACTATGAACGCTACGACTGGCGAGAAGGTGTGATTATCGGACAGGTCCACGATGAAAACGCGCATTTTCTCGGCGGTGTTTCAGGCAATGCGGGACTCTTCGCTACGTCAACAGACCTCGGAAAATTTTGCAGCGCGTTAATGGATAACGGTGGTGTCCTATTACGTTTGGAGAGCCTCGACGTGATGCGTAAAGTCGTCTCAGCAGAAGGAGAACGCCGCTGCATCGGTTGGGCAGTGACGGATGATGAATGTCTTTATCATACAGGATTCACTGGTACTTCAATACGGATATGTTTGAAGAGGAAACTCGCTGCTATTCTGTTGACAAATCGGGTACACCCTGATGCTGACCGACGCGGTATTATTGAATTTCGGAGGATGTTCCATGAAATAGTTTTCAGTTGTTATGCTTCGCAGTGAGAACAGTTGTCAGTTAAGGAGGGGTATTGTTTAATCAGAAACCTCTTGTAACTGATAGCCGATAACTGACAACTGATAACTGGTAACTATTCCCTCCGATAACTATAAAAAAACGAGAAGATGAATGTTCCGGCAAGATCACAACAAACAGAATTAGGGTTGAGCATCTTACTCAGCGAGAAAAGTGATTGGATTCGAGGAAAATCAATCGGGCTGATTACAAATCATACTGGGGTTGATGCTGCTCTGCGAAGTAACTATCGGCTTTTTGCTGAAGCACCTGAGTGTCAACTCTCCGCGATTTTTTCGCCAGAGCATGGACTCTGGGGATCCGTCCAAGACGGTATCGCTATCAATAGTGTTGACACGTCTGATGAAAATCCATTAAGCGTGCCGATTTTCAGTCTGTATGGACAGTCGATGCGCCCAACAGCAAATCAACTTGAAGGCATAGATCTGCTTGTCTATGATATGCAGGATGTCGGCGCGCGTTATTATACCTACATTTCGACCTTACTACATGCGATGGAGGCAGCCAGTGACTATGGACTTGAGCTTATCGTTGCTGACCGACCGAATCCAATTACCTGCACTGCTGTGGAGGGACCGGTATTGGCGAGCGGCTCTGAATCGTTCGTAGGTATACATAGGATTCCAGTTCGTTATGGGTTGACGGTCGGTGAATTGGCGATGTTATTGAAAGCGGAGCGCGTACCGTCATGTCAACTAAAAGTGGCATGGATGTATGGATACAGACGAGGCATGTGGCACGATAACACCGGTTTGCAATGGGTGCCGCCATCGCCGAATATGCCGACGCTTACAACCGCAGTGCTTTACCCGGGGTTATGTCTCTTTGAAGGCACAAATATGAGCGAGGGCAGAGGCACGACAAATCCGTTTGAATACATAGGTGCGCCTTGGTGCAATGGCGAAAGATGGGCAGAACTGCTGAATGACTGCCAACTACCGGGGGTTCGGTTCCGTCCTGTTGTTTTCACACCCGCGCCGGTCGTTGAGACCACAAAACACGCAAAACAGACCTGCGGAGGCGTTGCAATCCACATTACCGACAGAGAACGTTTCCGTCCAATAGAGACCGCTCTCCAGATGTTATCCGTTTTAACCACCGAGTATAGAGACCATTTTGGATTTTTACCCGCCCATTTTGATAGGTTAGTAGGAAACACTTGGCTCCGAGATGCTCTGTCAAATGGAGAATCAGTGGATACGATTCGGGCGCGCTGGGTACAAGAACTTCAGACGTGGCGCGACAAAGCAAAACAACATCACGCCTACGCTTAGAGAACATAGATGAAAGATTTTTTTCGACTTCTCAAGAGAGAAAAAAAATATGTTATCGGTTTAATGTCCGGTACCTCTGTTGATGGCATCGATGCTGCTATCGTTGAAATTACCGGACACGGCTTGGAAACTGAAGTAGACCTCATCGCTTTTGAGACCTTTCCGTTTCCATCCGGCGTGCCACAACGGATCCTTGCGCTCTGCCAACCCAATACCGGTCGCGTTGATGACATCTGCGAGATGAATTTTTATATCGGACACCTCTTCGCAGAAGCAGTGAAACACATCCTGCAAAAAAGTGGAATGCGCGCCAACGACATCGCCCTCATCGGCTCACACGGACAAACAATTCATCATCTGCCAAAAGACACAAGCGCGGATTGCAACGATTCTCGTTATCCCTCAACGCTACAGATCGGCGAACCTGCGGTCATCGCGCACGAAACTGGAATTCCAACGATAGCGGATTTTCGGGTCGCTGATATGGCAGCGGGCGGGCAAGGCGCGCCGTTGGTATCATACATCGACTATCTACTGTTCCATAACAGCGTTAAAACAGTTGGATTGTTGAACATCGGCGGGATCGCGAATCTCACGGTGCTGCCTGCAAACGGAACGGTTGATTCTGTCTGCGCTGCGGATACGGGTCCCGGCAATATGTGCATCGATGCAGTCGTAACGGAAATAACACACGGGACAGAGCATTATGACGATGCGGGCAAACGTGCCGCACAGGGCACGCCATACCAACCGCTCATTGACGAATGGTCGAAACACCCATTTTTCCATCTGCCACCCCCGAAAACCACCGGACGCGAGATGTTTGGACACACTTATGCAATGGAATGCCTGGCGGACTGCCGTGAACACGCACTTTCAGACAACGACTGCATCGCGACACTGACCGAACTGACGGTCCAGACGATTGTCGGCTATATCGAGCGATTCATAACAGGACAGAGCCTGATAGACACGCTTTATGTGAGCGGGGGTGGTGTCCACAATCAGACGATCGTGCGACGGTTTGGTGAACTGCTATCAGATACATCGGTTGAACCGGTAGACAACTCTGGTATCTCAGCGGATGCGAAGGAGGCGATTGCGTTCGCGATTCTGGCGAATGAGACACTCCACGGAAACGCTGGGAATCTGCCTTCAGCGACGGGGGCATCCGTTCGGAAAGTTCTGGGTAAGTTCGTTTGTCCGTGATTTATTGGTTATCAGCCATCAGCGATCGGCTCTCGGTATGCCAGTGGCACTGTGAAATCTCTTTGCAAAAACGGACAAGGTTAACGATTATCTTCGGCGTGAGAGTCTACCTGTGGAAGTGCTGATCCACGCGGAGGTGTCTAATCTGAGCACTCGTCGCTGCCCTGCGCTGTCAAGGGTGACCTGCTTCGATTGGATGTCAACAACTTTTGTCTCCGCGCTAAGTCGTTCACTGATGCCGACGATATGCGTTTTATTAGCGGCGGTTGCGAGGATGATCGCTTGCCGGGGCGTTTTTTCGTCTGTCGGGAGGATGGTGCCAAGGAGACGATAGGGTTCTATCGGACGCGGCGGTGTCCATCCCAAGGGACGGAACAGATTGTTGTCTATGATGGTGCGGTAGAAATCCGATTGCGAGGCAGAAGGAAGAGCGGAAGATTGGAAGCGGGTGCGCGACGGGGTGCGGGGCTGCTCGCCGAGGCGAGGGGGTGCATTCGGGTTTCCCTTGACGGGTGAGGGTTCAGGGATCGGTGGCGAGGGCGACGGAAAACTTACCACAAAGACAATCCCCAGTAAAACCAACGCGCCAGCAATCCAAAGATTACCGACGCGCTTGTTGATAAGGTTACGTTGTGTTTGGCTCATTGTGGCTACTGTGCCCAACAGGAATCTCCGTACGGCGAAGGACACGCCGGGGCGTTCCATCCATCAACACACGCTTGCCACGACTGACCGCAGCCACTCCGACGGCAGGTGCGCGTCCGGTGACGATTCGTCTGACTATCAGAACACGACCAATACGAATGCCCCGCATCGCACGGTGTCCAGTGCTCGCTTCTTGAACTCACGCTCGCAGTGCAAGCCGAGCGACCACACGAAACCGTTGTTGAGGGTGGCGGCGAGGGTGGTGGTGGTGGATTCGCTGGAGGCTCTGGATAGGCGTGGGTATGCGGCGAACACGCATAATACGAGCCATAAGAACACGACTGACCGTTAGTATCTGATGGACATGTTGTGGTTTGCGTGTGGCTGGATGTCGCGGTGCAGCGATACCCCGAATGCGAACCACACGGCAATGTCTGATGACTATGACGATTCGTTTCTGATGTCGCTGGCGTTTGACAGGCATAATACGTATGACTCCCACACGCAAAATTGACAGCGGCATGATTTGCGGCTTGACTCGTCGAAATCGTATGCGTACCACAGTCACCCGTTATGGATGCGGATGGCGCGGGTGCCGCCGTGACAGGCTGATCAGTGCCTTGCGCAGGCAACGAAAACGTCCGCGCAGCAGCAGATGTTTTCGTACGATATGCCCAATTCGGCGGGGCCCAGTCGGCATGCACATGCTTCGACGGATAAATATACGTATAACGCGCTTCAGCATTCGGCTTCGCTGCCTCCTCCATTACATCTCGGTCCAAGTCGGTGTTCTTTTTATCACCGTTTATATCAAGGAGTTTATCTTCAGCAAGTGCTCTACCTCTGACATCCATCGCATACCCATACATGTGCGGACTCAACTTTGCCGTTGACGGCGTATGCTCGTAGTTGTGGTGCGGATGCCGATACCCACTCGTCAAGACAAAATCACTCACCGAAAATGCGGGGATTTTTTCACCGGTCTCCCTGTCTGTACCTCTCAATTTATTGATCTCATCAACCCAGTCCTGATGCTTGTTTTGAAGCAGATAGTTGAGCATTATCTGATAGTGACCGAAGTCGTAGGTGTCTTGGTTCTGCAACCGAGAATCCCCACGCTCTGGAATCGGTTTGTTGTAATCGACATACTCCTGACGCACCCGGTCTATTTGGTCTGCTTTCAAGACTAACCTCGCAGGTTTTATATCTTGATCATCCTCGGTCTTCGCCGAAAACACCAACGTGAACCCTAAATACGTGCCGCCCCGATGCCGAGGCTGACGTAGTAAGCGATCATCGTCATTTGGGTGGCTACAGGAAGTGTTCCTATTAAACTTCGGAACGCTGATCGTCCCGACAACATTAAAGGACGTGCCCGCCAACCTCGACGGATGTTTACCCGACCAGTTCTTCTCCGAGGTCTTAATTGCCAGACTCGACGGGGCCTGACCCGTGAGGGTCCATTTTATTGTAGACACATCAATCGGGGAAACACTATCCCCCTGATTGCCATCGTAGACAACCGACGCGGTAAAATGGCATTCCTCCTCGGTACTTGTGATAAAAGAGGTCGGGTTATGGTTCGCAGAATTGGTGTCCGTGTTTTTAGGGCTCCGACCAATCTGCCACGCCTCGAACTTCACCGACGGCTTACCTAATTTACCAGAACCAGAGCCCTGTTGATTTGTCGTCGCTGAATATAATGACGAACACACAAATAGAATCAAACAGAAAAACACAAAAAATCTAACACGCATCTGAAAAATCTCCTATCGACCCAGCACAGAAAGGGCCTCGCGGGCACGCCTGACAGTAGTAGGGCCATAACGTTCATTATTTTCATCGGCAGCGATCTCTTGAAACTTCGCGATAATGATGTGATCCAAAATACCGCCTAAGTCTTCACGATACCGCACGCCAATACGACTTAAAGGGTCAAAGACTGCAAAACTAACTTGAATCCAGTCTGTCCCCATCGTATTTACCCTTTCCAAATAGGGCAGGATGTATGGCACGGCAGGGGGGCCGATCGCTTCCAACGTATCAAACATCACCCGTCCCTTCGTGCCGCCGTCACACATGAGCGCGATTAAAGCCCCCGCAGCGCGCGGATCGTTTTGTTGACAGAGTTCTTCAATCAGCAACTCGCGTTCATCAGAGTCATTGTGATCGATCGGAAGTGATGCTGGCATCAACTGCGCGATCAGTTCCGTTGCACGCTCGGAATGAACTCCCCCCCACGCATACGGGTTGTTTTTAATGTATTCCAGCCGCTTATATGCCGCTTCTACGGGATCCTCGTTGGGATCGACGGACGGGAAATCAGGGGTTGTCGCCACACCAGGGGGGGACGTGTTTGGCACAGCGGGCGGCGCGTGTGCCTCGTGAGTCCCCTCGTGCCAGGTGCCATCCTCATGAACATGTCCATCTTGTTCTGTCTCCCCAATAGGAGCTTCTGCTTTCGGTTTCGGCATGGGTTCGACAGGCGTATAAATCTTGATCGGTTCTTCGGGGAGGTCTGTGCGTAGGAAGTAAACGCTCACGACACCACAGATGATAAGAACCAAAATACCTATAAAAATGCGGTTGGATAACAGGTTTTTCAACATTTCTTATTCTCCTTTCGGTTAGGACATCACCAATCAGATGTTGGGATTAAGGCTTTGGTGTGTTATCTGCTCTGTATGGACAAGTAGGAGCCGGATATGGACAGACTTGATCGCGGGGTGCCTCGGGGCATTCTTGGGTGCGTGTAAACAAACACACGATTACACCGACACCTATCACCAGCACAACCGGCAACCAACGTTTTAGTCGTTTCCATACAGAGAAGATCAATACCATAACTTATTAAAACCCAAAAGGAAGATTGTTTTCAAGACCTATTCAGGGGGTGCTGAACCTATCAAGAAAACAGGTTAGAAGATAATAGCAACCGCTGATAGAAGTCTCCGTTGCTATTTCGGGCAAAGGTTGCCAACCCCTAACAATTCAAAACAGGTTCGCCCCTCTACCTCACTCAAATAGATACGTAAACTCCCCCGGATATTTCGCCTCCAGCTGTTTTCGGAGGTTTTGCTTGCCTCGCCGCCATCGGGTTTTCACAGCATTCACGGATATCCTCAATGTTTTGGCTATCTCTTTCTGCGGCATCTCAGGATCCGCAAATTTCAATAGGAACACTTCACGTTCCGATTTCGGCAGCCGATTTACCATATTGTGGACGATGTCCAAATGTTCTTGCGCAATAACGAGATGCTCGGGTTGCTGATCCGTCGGTGCAGCGTAGGGGGCTCTCGTCTCCAGCACACTGTCATCAATCGGTTCGTGTATTCCCCACTTGTATCTGTCTCTGAAATATTTCGCCAAGATTCCACCTCTGATCCTGTAGAGCCACCCTTTGAAACTTTCAGGCTTCTGAAGTGTAGAGAGGTTAACCATCGCCTCAATCAACGTCTCTTGGACGAGGTCTTTTGCATCTTCATAGTTTCCTGTCTCATTCACGAAGAACCCGAAAAGTTTGTCTGTATATCGCTTGCAGAGGATATCCCACGCATTTTTATCACCTTTCCGATACGCTGCCACGAGTTCCCCGTCGCTCAAAACATCATCAACTCCTAACCAAAACTCTGCCTACAAAAACAGCGCGTTAATGTTTCATGTGGTAGTAGTGACAAAATTGAGCAAAAAGGTTACATTAAACTGTATTTCATGTGATGCCTCCAGAAACAAAAAATAGAGGCTTCATATTACTATAACGCGTATGTTAGGACGAAAGGTTGCATAAAATAGACATTGGACCTAATAGTGAGTAAATTGTGTGCCTTTATTCACCTATTTTTGGTCATCCGACAAACACATTTTGCTTAAAATGGCAAAATGAGAACAACTCGCAAATGATCCCGCTAAAAGACAACAAAACAACGTGAAATATATCCTAAGAGTTAATTTGCACAATATGTTCTTAAATCGTCATAATGTCTATTACCGTCTTATGTCCTTTAAAAACCTCATTTTTCGGTGGAAATCGTGCATAATGTTCCATCCATCTTTAAAATGTAGATAGATTGGTTCGTAGTAGTGCGATTTATCGCACGTCTGTCGATCAGAACGGGCAATAATGCACTTCGCAACCCCCCTTTATCCCCCCTTATCAGGGGGGCAGGCGAGTACGCCGCAGAATTGCCCTACTACAAACGGGTTACTGCCAATTTTAAACTGGACAGACTAATGATAAAAAAAGTGACACAGTTTGGGTTTTATAGTAAAATCTAAACAACTGATACATCGAAAGACAGGCAGAATTACGCCACTGCTTTCCGACAAGTGGCGGCACTCTGGAAATCGGAGGTAACTTATGAGAACGCTGGTGACGATGGCACTTTTGATGTTAGGCAGTACTGAGATAATGTCAGTGAAATCTGAAGATGCGCCCCAAAAGGAGAAATCCACTATGGAACCAACTTCTGCTCCAGATTTGTCTCGTATCACGATTGATTTAGCCACCAGGAGAGGTGTCCACAGTGTCGCGTTCAGTCCGGATGGCACAACAGTAGAAATAGAGAAGAAAAACACCCGACGACACTAGGATTCCGTAACAGGACAGTAAAAAGAGATAGAAAAAAAATTCCGGGTGGCTTTTCAGGGAAATTTCACTGCGGACATCAACAGCGTCGCGTTCAGTCCAGATGGACGGATGATCGCAGGTGGGATCAACGAAAGTGAAGTTATTTGTATTTGGGACGCTACGACCGGCGAGAACCTCAGATTCATGAAGGAAAATGCACCGAATGCTTTGCATTGGGTCAATACGGTAGCATTCAGCCCTGATAGCAAGATACTCGCAAGTGGCAGTGAGGATGGCAATCTCTATCTGTGGGATGTGGAGACAGGTAGAAGGCTGAAAGCTCTTACCGAAGATGCGAAGAATATCTTTAGTGTTGCTTTCAGTAGCGACAGAAGAACGTTAGCGAGTGGCAATGCAGAAAACACGATCCGTTTGTGGGATATTGCTACCGGTGCGCTATTGAAAACACTCGTTGGGCATACGAATTGGGTCTTCAGCGTCGCTTTCAGTCCAGATGGGCAGACACTCGCAAGCGGAAGTTGGGACAAGACAATCCGTCTATGGGATATAACTACAGGACAGCAGCTGAAAGTGCTTACTGGACATACGTTTACTGTGTGGAATGTCGCGTTCAGTCCGGATGGATTAACACTCGCAAGTGGGAGTCATGACAAAACAATCCGACTCTGGAATATTGCCACGGGTAAGCACATCGCAACCCTCACGGGGCACACGGGACCCGTCAAGAGCGTCGCGTTCAGTCCGGATGGTGTAACGCTTGCAAGTGGGAGTTACGATAGCACAGTCCGCCTATGGGACCTTACATCTCCTTTGTTGTTGCGAAAAATGAAAGAAGAATAGGTTGGATGCGCGTTGCCTGCATGCGCGTCAGCGTTTTTGGTTATGAGTTAGAAGAAACCCCCTAAATCCCCCTTATCAGGGGGACTTTAAAATGAAAGAAGAATAGGTTGGATGCGCGTTGCCTGCATGCGCGTCAGCGTTTT
>VXXH01000463.1:0-2524 GCA_009835515.1 Candidatus Poribacteria bacterium | reverse complement strand
AAAATGAAAGAAGAATAGGTTGGATGCGCGTTGCCTGCATGCGCGTCAGCGTTTTTGGTTATGAGTTAGAAGAAACCCCCTAAATCCCCCTTATCAGGGGGACTTTAAGAGGAAATGCGTAAATCCTATGTGAATATATATCAGGGTGTCAATTGTAGATGGGAAAGGACTGCCTGCACCAGAAGCGGGATCATCAGTTCATGATGTCCCGTGAACGTATATCCTTTACCACCCATCTCCGTCGGGCGTTTGACGACGTTTTCTACGGGGCGGTATTGCTGGTTCATGTCGAAATTGGCAGCCGTGAAGTGGGAGACTGTCCGCCCCAAGTTGCGTGCGATGGTTAACGCCTTCAGGAAAACCTCCGGTAGAATCACAGCCGAACCCAAATTCAACACAACGCCGCCACCTTCCAAATCTGTCACTAAGGCTGTCAACAACTGAAAGTCAGTGAAGCTTGCCGCACCGATAGCAGCACCGTTCGCACTCGGATGTTGATGGATGATATCCGTACCGATGGCGACATGCACCGTGATCGGAATATCGTACTGAACACCTGCAGCAAGGAGACTATAAGTGTTGTAGGGCGCGTCCATTTCAATCAGTTGCTTCCCCAATGCTTCACCCATCCCGCTGCCTGTATCTGCGGCGCGCTGAATTGCGGTATTCATCAATTGTCCGGTCTCTTCCCACATTCCGAACTTACCTGTCTGGAGATAGGCAGAGACATCCTCGGAAGTCTCGCCGATGAGTGCAATCTCGAAGTCGTGAATACTACTGGCACCATTAAAGGCGAAGCCGGTGATTACACCGCGTTTTGCCAACGTGATTAAAAGTGGACTTAACCCGCACTTGATGACATGTCCCCCCATCATCACGATGACCGGTTTTTTGTTTTGATATGCAGCAACGATGTCATCAACGAGTGATAGAAAGTCTGATGCTTTGAGAGTTTTCGGTAGACTTGCTAAAAAGGAAGACAGGTCTATCTTTGATTCTGGTAGTGTCGCAAAATCGTGAACAGAGACTTTATTGATACGATCCTGTAGTGGGTAAGTCGTTACAGAGGATATATCAACCGGTTTCGGTTTTTTTTTCATGTTTTTTGTCCTTAAGTAGGTTTGTGTAAAATATTATGCCGATAATAAAATAGAAAAGCAACACTGTGCGTTGGTGTAGAATGTTGTCTGCGAGTCCATAAACAAGGGCAGAGACTATAAATCCACTCGCCCCGATGAAAGTGCCGCTGCCCCAGAAATCATTCGCCTGCCGACCAGCGAAAACCTGCTGATAGATAATCGCCACTATCCACAGAAACAGCAAAAGCGACGGAATGCCGTGCTCAACAGCGATGTGCAGATAGATATTATGTGCGTGATAGGGGACGTTATATTGTTCAGGCGGTCCACTATTTTGATATTCATAGCGAAATCTACCTAACCCGATGCCGGTGAGTGGATATTTCCGAATGAGTGCCAGCGAGGTTTGCCACCACTGCGGACGTTCACCCATGAATCCAACAGGGTGCTCAATCATCGTTTGGAAACGTGCCTTAATATGTTGCGGCACGAGAAATAACGAAAGACTCAGGAGTACGATGATTATAGTGGACCCCAACAGTGGACGTTTCCATAATCCATACCTGGTGTCAAGTTTCCGCAATGCTATCACAATGAAGTAGATACCGAGAAAGACTGTGGCAATGGTAGTGCTTACCCAAGCGGCACGTGTAAGGGTCAGCACGAGGTTAGCACTCATCACGATTACGACAGCACCAAGTCCCAAGATTCTCCATATTCGATACTTCTGTTTTGGGTCTCTTCGCCAACTTACCACAAAGTAGCCCATCACGAATGGGAGGCTGAGCGCGAGATACGCCCCGAGGTCGTTTGGCATCTTGAAGGTCCCGGTGAGCCGTTGTTCGATCATGTATACCATCAGATGCGTTTCGTTCGGACGAATCACATACCGTCTCTGCCGCGCAGGATCGTTAATCCGCCATTCATTGGGAAACCGATTTGAAGATGAAATCGAGACATTTTCAGAGAGCGGTACGTTGCATGCTCGCAATTCGGCGCGAAAATCTTCCGATATTTGTAAATCTGGATTGTCCGCTCCCTTGAGTTCTTCCTTAAATTGTAACCCGACCCGTCCCATAAAGTCAATCGCTAAACGGGTGTCGTTTGCGTAGTACCAGAGTCCGAGTACAGAAGATATACCTGCTGCTGTGATAAAGGCAATGACGACGTGTCTCCAACGGGGACCCAAGCGGCTATGAATGACGGCGTAAAAGAGCAGAATCGCACGGAGCAGTTTCCAGAAATAACCGAGGCTACTCGTGGCGGGGTGTGGTGCCAAGAGACAGGCTATCAAAGCCAATGCTAAAAATAGTGCGATGGGGATGTCAAGCGGTGTGCGTTGCCAACCGAGTTTCCGTTCTGAAACCGTGCGTCCGACCCACCCAATTAGCACGAGTGAGAGTCCGATGTTGAGAAATGCTGTTGAATAGCCGAAGGGCAATGCA
>VXXH01000769.1 GCA_009835515.1 Candidatus Poribacteria bacterium | reverse complement strand
GTATTTGAGACAGAACTTTTTGTGACAGACTACTAGCTCCAGCGAGTTCGCTAACTCCATTATGTAAATTACGATTCATACAGTTAAGTTCTTTTCGTCTGCCCTTTGCGGCCCATTGGGTGCTCCGAGAAACATAAACACTTTTAAAAGTATATCACATTTTTTCATCTCTACCAACCGTAAATTATTCGACAGAAAATACTTCAATCTTACCAGTATCCATCCATCTTGCTACCACACTTCGCCCCATAATTATCACGCCTTTATGTCCTTTATGTTTAAAGGGGTCTGTTCCGAAATTTGCGTATATCTCAACAGCATCCCCAAACTCGGCGCGTTGGACCTGTCGGTCATTGCTGAGCCACTCAAAGTCGGTCATCGCTTGCCCACCGATGTGCCGATGCAACGGCGAAAAGAATGCGTAGTGCCGCTTAATCCAAGCTTTATGCTTTGAAAACTCCGCCATGTTCAGATGATATAACGGCGGGATGTTGTAGAGTTGCTCCAACAATGCCAACGTTCCAATCGCGTTCTCAAACTTGAGACTACCAGAACCCCAATGATGCGTCGTTATCACTGAATCGTGGAACACAATCTGATAAAGTGGCAATCGGAAACGCGGATCGTAGTAGTGATACAGATAGTTCGGTTTGAGAGGCACCTGCTTTATGTGAACTGCCGGACCTTCGGGGGGCCAGTAACCGCCAACGTAGTAAGGCGAGGTTTTAGATTTCATATCTGGGTCACCCCACCCGATCACAGGAACTGTCATGCCGTGTGCAAAGTGGAGCGTTGCTGCCGAATAAGCAGCACCGCCTTCCGAGCCGACGACCATGTTGTGCGTATCCCGAATCCATGAAATCCGCGCCAAGCGTGCGCGCATATCGTCTAACTGTGTTGCCGGATGCGATGTCGAATAATCGTCGTAGAGTTCGCCGTAAGCGTCACAATCAATAAACCACGTATTGAAATCTGATGGCATCTGATCAACAATACCGTTGACGCGATTTTCGACATAAGGCTGTGCCACGAGCGGGCTTAAGTGATACCCTTTCTTTTTAAATCCTCGACTCATTGTGCCGTCTGCGTTGACAATCCCTCCGGTCTCATAAAGGGTCAGATCAAACTGTGCAGTCTCCCACGTATCTTTTTCGTTGGGATGATGGATACTGTGATAAGAGTCGTAGGGTCCCACGAGATAGCCGAGTTCTTTCGCCTTCGCGACAGCGGTCGGGTGTCGAAAGCCGTCCTGCCATGAATCCACACCGAGCCAGAGGCGATCTAACCTATTCTCGGCGAACTGTTCCAGTAGTTTCACAGAGAAACCGTCACCCCATTCGTCTGGATGCCGTAGCGGGTCGGAAAACGCAGCGGAGAACAGTAGACAATTGCGGCGATACACCTCCGTGAGCGATAGCGTAGATACGTCTCGCGAGATTAACGTTTCTGTCTCTGACGTAAGCGGAATTTCTGTCCAAAGCGTTGGGTTGTAAAAATCAGGCTTTTCGAGTTGTTCACTTATTGCACGACTTACAACCCGCCGGACGTATTTAGACGGATGTGCGGATTGAGCGATTTCACGAATTGCTTTCTGCGCCTCTGCATTCAGTTGCGTCCATATCTGCCTTGCAACGCCGCTATCACCACTGAGCCTTATTGCAAACGTTTGCCAATCCGTTACATCATATTGACTGAGGAGTTTACCGCCCCAGAGGTAGACATGCGCAGCACCGAGTAACTTCTCTGCAGCAGGCGTTTTCTCAATCTTCTCAGCAAACGAAACGAATTCAGCGTTCTGTTGCAACCAGTGTCGGTACTGTTTGGCGGGTGCGACTGGCGATGCTGCACCGAGTGAGATATGCAATCCGTATCTTCTCTGTTCCCAATTCGGTGTGAAGGTGTGCGATACCTGCATACCTAATTCAGAAGATGATGTCTTATTGAATCGAATTTGGTTGTTAAATGGGTTGGTCAAAATGTAGGTAAGTGTTCGGTCGGTGAGATCCAAACCCCAAAACGGCATTGAGAGCCCCGCGGTTGTGTTTATCGGTCCCCGTTCGGCTAAAAAATCTTGCCATGTAACATCATCTTTCGGGACGTAACTCCCCTCAAAAAGAGGTAAAATATAAGCGAGGAGGGATTCGGAATCTTCAATAACGGGCCATGTTAAACGGATTGTGTCACTTGCCTGCTTATCGTGAACGAACTCTACGGATAGCGATTCACCTATCAGTTCAAAGCGCACAGTGAGAAACCGATCTGCAATCCGCCAACTGACAGTATTGTTGTCTTGGGCGAATTCCACTACATCGCCGAATCCGGGCTGCGCCGCCGAAATAGGCACTGCCGTTTCGGATCTTACAGGGTACGCATTTACGGCGAGGGATTGCGTCGCGATGTCAACTGTCCATGCACCGTTGCTAAGACGGACGGTTTCAGGTGCTGCACCGACATTGATAACAGTCAAAAGAAGTATCCCTATAAATAAAATGTAAAATCTTGATCCGAACAATGCTGTCTATCCTCATTCAAAAAGCTGTGAGATTTTACACGAAAATCCTTTGACGACATCTTCGCCGGTAAGTGTATCTTCGCGTGTAAGCACTTTGATATCTGTCTCTGAACGATACACCGTTACCGTTTTTGCCACAGGTTCAATCACCCAAACGAGCTGCGTTCCGCCACTCAGATAGGTGAGTGCCTTTTCAAAGACACGGAACAGAACATCTGTTGGGGAAACGATTTCAACAGCCAGATCCGGTGGGATGGAGAACGCTTTACGTCTGTCATCTGGCAGTCGTTCTGACGAAACGAACGCAATATCTGGTATCAGGAACCTATCGCCAATCTTAAAACCGGTGTCCGATGTGTAAGCACGTCCCCGTTGATTTTCGCGAACATAGGTGCCTAAAAATAAAAATAAATTGGCACTAATATCACCGTGTTCGCCAGATGTCGGTGGCATGGGTATTAATTCTCCTTTCACATATTCATATCCCTCTAAATCGCTTTCAAGGATTTCCTCAAGCGTCATATCGGTTTCTATCGGTGTCGGAGGGATTACAACCTGTTCCGGACCAGTTTTTAGAATATTCATCAGAATGCCTCCTTTTATCGGACTAATTCTTCCCACAACGCCCGATAAAAATTCATCACGCGCACGGGATCAGAACTACCAGCGATTTCTGCGAGCGTGTAGCCTGTATACCCGGACGCTTTCAGCGATGTAAAGAGTTCCCGCCACGGATACTCACGGCGATGGAGTTCCGTAATATGTACTAAGCCGATTTTCCCTTTGACGAGGTCAAAGTTGTTTTTAATGGTTCCGTTTTCCACTTCACCGAAATTAGAATTCCAGCAGACGTAGACGTTGCCGTGGTCAGCAACATCAATAATTGTGCGGATATGTCGGAGTTCGGAGGTGCCACCGCCGTGTACTTCTAACCGAATTTGTACGCCGAGGTCGGCAGCAAATTCGCCACACTCGCGCAGCGCCAACCCGATCTGTTCCAGTGTCTTTTCGACAGGCACTTCGTCAGGTAACCCATTCGGACGCACTTTCACACCGGGTGCACCGACATCTGCCGCGAGTTGAGAATAGACCTTCGTGCCTTCTATATTTTGTCGAACCGCATCCTGATCTACAGAATGGTAGTCAAATGCTGAACCTAAGCCTGCAATCTCAATCGGGGAATCGTCGAATTGTTTTTTTACTGCTGCGCGTTCACTTGCCGAGAGTTCGACTTCAACACCGTGGGCATGCGTTGTCCGCAATTCCACACCCGCAAACCCTGTCTCTACACATTTTTCAATGATCGTGGGAATATCCCAATCCTTCGCCATGTTATACGTAACTAAACCAAGCTTCATACTTTAGTTTTACGGGCTTGCAAGCTTCGCCCGCCTCCTCCTTATTCAAAAAGTTGTGCGACTTGACACGAAAACCCTTCAACGACATCTTCACCCGTGAGTGTATCTTCACATGTCAGTACCCTAATGTCTGTTTTAGAACGGTAGACCATTACCGTCTCCGATACAGGTTTGAGCACCCAGACGATTCGGGTACCTGCTTCCAGATAGGCAAATGCCTTTTCCTCAACACGATGCAATATGTCTGTCCGAGAAACGACTTCTACGGCCAGGTCTGGGGGTATGGAGAACGCTTTTTGTCTATCATCAGGTAATCTCGCTGTAGAAACAAACGCGATATCGGGCATCAACACCCGTTCACCAATCTGGAAACCGGTGTCGGCTATATACAGACGCCCCAGTTGATTCGCGCGAACATGTGAGTATAGGTACCAGTGTATATTAGAACTAATCTCGCCATGTGCTCCTGATGTGGGTGGCATCGGTATTAATTCCCCTTTCACGTATTCGTATCCTTCTAAATCACTCTCAAGAAACTCTTCAAGCGTCATCTTCTTGGGAGGTGGAAGTATTTCTTGGGTGACTCCGTGAGCGTCCTGTTGTCTCATTTTCAATCCTCCGCAATTCGTTTACCTTGTTTCAATACTATCTATTCAAAAAGTTGTGAAACTTGACATGAAAATCCTTCGACGACATCTTCACCGGTGAGTGTATCCTCGTAGGTGAGTGTTTTGATGTCTGTTTGAGAACGATACACTGTCACCGTTTTTGCGACAGGTTCAATCACCCAGACGAGACGGGTTCCCGCGTTCAGATAGGCGAAAGTCTTTTCAATAACATGATACTGAAGATCTGTTGGTGAGACGACTTCAACAGCGAGGTCCGGTGCTACAGGGGATGCTTGACGCTTGTTCTCAGGCAACCTCGCTGTCGCCACAAACGCGACATCTGGCTTTACTAATTGGTCGCCCAATTTAAAGTCTGTACCCGTCATATACAAACGTCCCAGCTGATTCTCCCGAATATGCAAACCTAAAAAGATACCAATATTCATACTAATTTCACCGTGCTCCATTGTCGTTGGTGCTATAGGTATTAATGATCCGTTAAAATATTCATAGCCCTCCAAATCGCTCTGAAGGAAATCCTCTAACGTCATATCAGTTTCTATGGGCGCGAGGGATATTGCTGCTTGTTCATATCCATTTTTCGGAATGTCCATCAGAATCTCTCCTGCTTCGATGCTACCTATTTCAATTGCATCACACTGCGTTTTTTGTTATAATGTTCCTTAGACCAATAAAGTAAGGAGAACACCACCATGGCATACACACTTGAAGACGAATTTGGTGACATTATCGGTAAAGCCCGACGCGGGCAAAACCTATCTCACAGCGAAATCGCTACCGCTGCAGGTATCACAGAAGCAGAACTTGCGCGTATGGAACAGTATACCTTAAAACCGACAGAAACGCAAGTTTTTCGGCTCGCAGAAGTCCTGAATTTGGACGGTGCCAAGTTGCTTGATATCGCCACAGAACAGTGGGAACCCGAACCCCCCCAGCAGACGGACGACGCAAACCTTGAGGTTATCACAATTAGCGCGCCCGTCGGAGGGTGGCCCGTCAACGCCTATCTTTTGATCTGCAAAGCCACCGACGATGCCACGATTATTGACACTGCCGCGCATCCAGAACTCATCTTGGAACAGCTCGATGCTCGGAATGTGAATCCGACGACGATACTCCTGACACACGCCCATAGCGACCATACTGATGGATTATCGCAGCTTCAAACCGAAACCGGATGTGAGACCTACATCCATAAGAACGAACCGAAACCACAGAGCAACAACAAATTGCATGAAGTCATTCATGGAGATGTTCTCTCTGTCGGTGAGCTTATGGTCAGTGTTGTCAATACACCCGGACATACAACTGGTGGGTGTAGTTTTCTCACGCAGAACGTAGCATTCGTCGGCGACGCGATCTTCGCGGGTTCCGTCGGTGGACCTAACATCTCCTATCAGGATGAAATTGAGAGCGTGCGTGATAATTTGTTGTCACTTCCAGATATAGTGAGGCTTTTTCCGGGACACGGTCCCTCCACCACCGTCGGTGAGGAAAAACTGCACAACCCATTTTTCTAATTTTTAAACCCTGGGCCTCCGCAGATCGTTTTCATCGCTGTCGAAAAATGGGTTTTCGGGTAAATGAACCCACCTTGGATTGAAAAGGAAGATGGGGTCTATCAATAGCATGTAGGTGGCACCACTCACAGAAGGTTCAACTTTTGCTCTCTTATCTCCTCCAGCGTTTTCTTTCGATCGGTTTGTCCCTATTAGCGGTATCGCTCCTCGTTTTCCTGATGGTGCATCTCATTCCGGGCGATGCTGCTGTCGCTATTTTGGGAGAACGTGCCACCGAAAAAGCACTCGCCGAACTGCGGGCGGAAATGGGACTCGACAAACCGCTATACCACCAATACGCTAAATTCTTATGGGATGCCGCACATCTCGACTTTGGACGCTCCTTTAAAACGAAACAACCCGTGGTTGATGAAATCAAACGCTATTTCCCGGCAACGGCTGAATTAACCCTCGCAGCAATGGCATTTTCGATTATATTCGGCATCGCTGCTGGCATTATTGCCGCTATCTCGCGTGGAACGTTTTTGGATTACTTCTCCATGTCGGTATCCCTGGCTGGCATCTCCATGCCAATCTTCTGGCTCGGACTTATGCTCATTCTCCTTTTTTCCTATTTCCTTCCAATACTACCAAGCAGTGGCCGGTTGGATGTCATCTTGGATTTAGATGTTCAGACACGCACTGGATTTTATCTTATTGATACACTGCTGACAGGAAACTACGCCGCTTTTAAGAGTGCCATTGTCCATCTCATCCTCCCCGCAATTACATTAGGCACTATCCCATTAGCGATTATTGCCCGGATGACCCGTTCCAGCCTGCTTGAAGTGCTAAATCAGCCGTATATTACGACGGCTTATGCGAAAGGTTTACCGCGGTGGAAAGTTATCAGCAAGCACGCCATGAAAAATAGTATGGTGCCTGTCTTGACGGTTATCGGCTTAGAATTCGGCTATCTGCTGGGTGGCGCGATTTTAACCGAACATATCTTTTCTTGGCCCGGACTCGGTTCATGGTTGCGTGCCGCGGTGGAGGCTCGCGATGTCCGTGCCGTACAAGGTGGCGTGCTTTTTGTCGCAACCGTCTTTATGCTTGTTAATCTTATCGTGGATATGTTGTATGCCTACTTCGACCCGCGTATCCGAGTAGGAGACGAAGCGAAATGAACACTTCAATAACCGCCAGCAGCCAACAACATATCTTTCGGAAACTCTTAAAACACCGTTCCGCTACTATCGGCGCATCCATTATCCTATTTTTTATGCTCGTTGCCATCTTTGCACCGCTTATCGCAACACACGACCCAAGACAAGCCAATATCGTTGAACGCCTCCAAGGTGGATCCGCTTCGCACTACCTCGGCACCGATAAGGTCGGACGCGACATTTTCAGCAGGATTGTCTATGGTACCCGTATTTCTCTGAAGGTTGGACTCATCGCGATGACCTTTTCCGTTGGGTTTGGCACACTATTTGGCGCAGTCGCTGGTTACTACGGTGGACGAATTGACAACCTGATTATGCGCATAATGGATATGATGCTTGCGATGCCGAGTATCCTGCTCGCAATGGTTATTGTGACGATTCTGGGGCAAAGTCTTACAAATGCGATTATCGCTGTATCAATCGTCTATATCCCACAATATGCTCGGATCCTGCGCGCCGCAGTTCTTAAAGTTCGCGAATTAGACTATGTTACCGCCGCGAAGGTGATTGGTGCCAGCAACAGCCGTATCCTTCTTACCACTGTCCTCCCGAACTGCCTTGCCCCGTTGATTGTCCAAGCAACCTTAGGGATCGGTGCCGCCATTTTAGATGCAGCAGGACTCAGTTTCTTAGGACTCGGCGCAGAAATCGGCGAACCTGAATGGGGCGCAATGCTTAACGAAAACCGAGATCTTATTCGCCGCGCGCCTTTAGCTGTCACCGCTCCCGGTGTCGCTATCTTCCTTATTGTCTTAGGCTTCAACCTCCTCGGAGACGCCCTCCGAGATGCCTTAGATCCACAAATAGATTGAAGAAAACGCGCGCAGACTGAGCGCGAGAACAGCAATTTGATTTCGATAACCGAGATTTTTTTGACATCGCCTATCCAGTGTGGTATAATTGAATGCAAATTTAGCCCATTGAGGTTTAGCTCTTTATGAGATTTGCTTTAAAGTCTTATTATCTGAAAATGAGTCTCAATATCATGAATGCAGGCTGGTCACAAGACAAGCGTAAATTACTTCCCCTCTCTAATGCCAGAAATCCACAATTTACATCCGACATATTTCTCGTTTTTATCGGTATGATGCTGTGCTTCTTCACCCTCACTGCTGAAGCTGCAACGCGAGAATATTGGATCGCTGCTGAGAAAGTCGAATGGAACTACGCACCCAGCGGACAAAATCTCATCAGACCCAATATGGGATTGGACGTTTGGGGCAAAGCACTCATCTATGAAAAATATAGATACATTCAATACACCGATAACACCTACGCAACACAAGTTGAACAACCTATGTGGATGGGGATTCTCGGGCCGCAACTGCACGCTGTTGAAGGCGACAGCGTAAAGGTGCATTTCCTCAATCGCGCCGACAAACCCCTTAGTATCCACGTTCACGGGTTACAATATGATGAAAACAACGAAGGTGCAGACATGAAAGGATCCGGTGCCTTCGTGAAACCGGGGAGCATGTTCACTTACCACTGGGAGGCAGACAGCGATGCTGCCCCCGGTCCGAACGATCCCTCCTCTATCGTCTGGCTTTATCACTCCCACGTTGATGCCGTTACCGAAGTCTATGATGGCTTAATCGGCACGGTTGTCGTCACTAAAAAGGGGATGGAACGCGCACCGGATGATCCGCGCCCTAAAGATATTGACAAAGCGTTCACGACACTGTTTCTCATCTTCAACGAAAATGACCGAAAAATCGTCGAAAGCCAGCAAAGCGAGGCTTATGACTCCCCTGAAGAAGCGGAAGAGGGAAATCTCAAACACGCGATTAACGGATTTATCTTCGGAAATCTGAAAGGTCTGGAAGTTGAACAACACGATCGCGTACGGTGGTATCTTATCGGGTTAGGCACTGAAGTCGATATGCACACCGCGCACTGGCACGGTCAGACTGTGCTAAACGCTGGGAAACGTACCGATGTTGTAGAATTGCTTCCCGGTACTATGGTTACTGTGGACATGATAGCCAAAACACCCGGCAACTGGCTTTATCATTGCCATGTCGCGGACCATATCTCAGCAGGTATGAATACACGCTGGCGAGTCGTGCCAAAGCGTTGACAAAACGGGACACTCTGCATCTGTGCAATAACTCCGAACTTTTTGCTGCTGTATCTGACAAAATTTACACCGGTTTCGATCCGGTGTACACCCATTCAGTTTATCAAAGGAGACATAATGTTTAACAACAGATTGCGTTTGTTTAATTACGTTTTGCCAATTTTGCTCTTATTCACCGCCATCGGGACAGTTCACGCTGAAACCCTAACCATCTATTCCGGACGCAGCAAGAGCCTCGTTGAACCGATTATCAAGCAGTTTGAAAAAGAGACCGGTATCCAAGTGAAGGTAAGTTACGCCAATACGACACAATTGGCCGCTACGCTCTTAACAGAGGGCGACAAAAGCCCCGCTGCACTCTTTTGGGCGCAAGATGCTGGTGCACTCGGTGCAGTTAGTAAAAAGGCGATGTTTGAAAAACTGCCGGAATCTATACTCACTAAAGTGCCTTCGGATTTCCGCGATGCCGATGGCTTCTGGGTCGCGACAAGTGGCAGAGCGCGCGTGCTCGCGTACTCCCCAGAACGCGTTAAAATGGAAGAACTTCCCAAGAGTGTTTTCGATTTAACACAACCGGTGTGGAAAAATAGGGTCGGTTGGGCACCAACCAATGCGTCTTTCCAAGCATTTGTCACTTCCTTGCGTATGCAAGTAGGAGAAGAAAAAGCAGAGGAATGGTTACGCGGAATGAAGGCAAACGGTGCCAAAAAATACGCCAAAAATACACCCATTATAGAGGCACTCGCTGCAGGCGAAATTGATCTCGGTTTGCCGAACCACTATTACCTCCTCCGTTTCAAGAAAGGGAACTCTAATTTTCCCGCCGCACAAACCTTCTTTCAGGCAGATGATCCGGGTAACCTCGTCAATGTTGCCGGTATTGGACTGCTAAAGAGTAGTAAGAACAAGGAATCAGCCTTGAAGTTAGTGGAGTTTTTGTTATCCGCTAAAGCACAGCAGTACTTTACCAGCGACGTATTTGAATACCCTGTCATCGATGGTGTAATTCCGAATGCCAATCTGTTACCGTTATCCGAGCTGCTCCAACTCGCCCCTACATTCAACCTAAATGAAATGGATGATCTTGACGGCACAGTCAATTTACTGCGGCGCGTCGAAATTCTATAGAAATGGTAAACCTTGCTGGAGAGGTTAGGACGACCGGAATTGAATGCCCACGTTAAAAACACACACCGTTATTTTTCTATGTCTGCTGTCGTGGCAGGCATTCCGATTGTTATGGTAGGCATTGGCGGTCTCATCCCGTTGGTTTACCTGCTTACCAAAGCGTTTTCAGCGGAAGGCAGTGCGCTTGTCGATATTGTCTTCCGCTGGCGAAACGCAAGGCTGTTCCTCAATACGCTGCTGCTGACGGTAGGGGTCCTCGTTCTTGATCTGCTCATAGCAACGCCAGCGGCATGGTTAACGAGTCGAGTAAACCTAAAAGGTAGACGACTCTTCACGGTGCTGTGCGCGCTACCGCTCGCTATTCCGGGTTATGTGATGGCTTATGCGTTGTTGGCACTCGGTGGAAATACCGGGATTGTCGCACAGTTATTCGGCACAAGTATCCCACGCCTTAGTGGGTACTGGGGCGCGCTCCTCGCACTCAGTGCCTACACGAGTCCCTACCTCTTTCTGAACCTACGCACCGCCTTGTTAGGACTCGATCCGAGTCTTGAAGAATCCGCTCGGAGCCTCGGCTACAAGTCTCACCAGACTTTTTTTCTTGTTATCCTGCCCCAACTCCGCCCTGCTTTTTATGCAAGCGGACTTCTCATTAGCCTACATGTCCTCGGCGACTTTGGCGTTGTATCGCTGATGCGCTATGAAACCTTTAGTTACGCACTTTACACAGAATACATGCTCTCCTTTGAACATGTCTATGCGGCGTGGCTTGCTTTGATGCTTCTCGCCTTTACCGCGTGCCTACTCTATCTTGAAGCAAAGTTGTTAAATAGGGTGGCACTCCACCGTGCCGGGCGCGGTACTTCTCGCCAATTGTCGCAGATTCAACTCGGCACGTGGCACACGCCAGCGCATCTTTACCTCAGCTTGGTGGCGTTTGTAACTGTAGTTGTGCCCGCTGGTGCTATCTTCCTTTGGATATTCAGAGGCTTTGATCCGAAAGCATTACAAGGGCTTTTAAACGCGCTCATCGGTTCGTTGTCGGTGGCAATACCTGCGGGGATTCTGTGTGCACTTCTGGCAGTGCCGTTCGCTTATATAGGGGTTCGACACCCATCGCGCATCTCAAATGCGTTAGAGCGTGTAGGTTACGTCGTTTACGCTATACCCCCACTTGCATTCGCGCTATCACTCATCTTTTTTCTTTTACACACCGCGTCATTTATCTACAAGACACTACCTGTACTCATCTACGCGTGTACTTTACACTTTCTCGCGGAGGCGATCGGACCGGTCCGAAGCTCGCTCTACCAAGCCTCACCGAACTTAGAGGAGGCAGCGCGCTCGCTTGGGTATCCACGTATACAAGCGTTTTTTAGAACGCTTTTCCCGATTCTTATGCGCGGTATGCTCACCGCCACTGCTTTGGTTTTCCTCGCAACAATGAAAGAACTCCCTCTCACCTTCCTCTTATCCCCTGCTGGATACGAAACACTTGCTCTCAATGTCTGGAGCTACACAACTGAAGCCATGTTCGCTGAAGCAGCACCTTATGCACTCGCGATTCTGCTCTTTTCCGGGGTATTTGTCAGTGTCTTGATTCGTCAGGAAGAAGAAATATAAAGTAGGGACAATTGATCGTATAGCTCTTTACGGAACAGAAGCGAAAGTCGCCTCTGAATAAGTATTGTACAGAATATCCCCTGAAAAAGGATAGAACTATCAGGTAACCCCCAGACGATAGCATCAAATCTGCTTCAACCTATTCCGTAACACAGTTTTTCAACAATTTACACACAAATTTGTCTAATTGTGGTAGACTACTTGTACAAATCTCTAATTGGCAAATAGGAATGAACACATTATTTGAATTTTTAACGATACCGTCGCTTATAACACTTGGTACTGATGCGCTTAGGTTGTTACTTTCGTTCGCACTGGGCATTTTCATTGTTAATATCTACCAGTGGACACACACCAAAGTCCCACAAAAATCGTTTACCGACACGCTCATCATCCTATGTATGCTGATTTCTGTCGTGATGGTGATCATCGGGGACAGCATCGCACGGGCGTTTAGTTTAGTCGGCGCGCTGTCCATTATTCGGTTCCGTACTGCTATCCAAGACCCGCGGGATATCGGTTTTGTTTTTTATGCCTTAGCTGTTGGTATGGCGGTCGGTGCTGGCAATCCATCTGTCGCGATTCTGGCGACATTCCTCATCGGTATCATTATCCTCTGCATGTACCATTGGCATCAACGCTTTGGGAACGATAACGAATTTAGTTTAGAATTCTGTCTGCCACCCGATCGGAGTTTTGAAACTGTTTATCGTTCTGTCTTCGACAAATACTTGATTTACGAACGTCTACTTGAAAAACGGATCAAAAAATCGCAGATGGTTGAACTGACTTTCAGGGTCAAATTAGTGAACCCGCAAGAGTGGCTCACCTTTTTTAACGAACTCTCGCAGATTGAAAATCTCACAGAGGTGAGAATGGATAAAGAATAAGACACAGCCACCACGGAAAATCCGAACTTTTCTATACGAAACAAGTCTTAAGATTAATAGGACTTACGCAACTCCCTTGTAGGCGCGGTTTTGCGGTGTACTCACCTGCCCCCTGATAAGGGGCGTTTTTGCTGGGTGTTTTGCTTGGGTATTTCTGCGGATTTCTTGTGATCTGCATTCCTAACCGCACCTACCGTATGATGATAGGCGTAATCCCCTAATTTTGCGTAAGCCCCAAAAAGGAGAATACAATGAAACATCTTAAAATAATAATACTTCTTATGCTAATAACTACCGGTTGGACGATGCACGTGAGTGCTCAAGACAATCAACAATCGTCAAAACTTACAGATGAACAGAAACGGTTTGACCTCAATGGAGACGGTAAACTGAGCGATGAAGAGGATGACCTCAGGCTCCGAGTCACAGGTTTAGAAGCGTTTACAGGGGACAAATTCAGCCGCGAAGAGATTGAAAAGATGCAAACCAACACCCCTTTTGATAGAGGCCCCGGCGGAATGCCGCCATTTGGTGGTGGACGCGGTGGACCGCGACCCGCTGAAAAAATAGTTGATAAGTTTGATACAGACAAAGACGGAAAATTAACCGGTGCTGAACGACAAGCCGCCCTGGAGACTCGCGGCGGCGGCACTATTACACTACTGAACAAGGAAAATTTGCACAGCAGTGTTCAGAACGATGTCCAGACAAGCCTCGCCTCTATACCAGAGGGTTCACCCTCACTCTACGGCGCTGAAACACTCCGTACCCTCTATCTCCGATTCCACCATAAAGATTGGTCCGAACAGATGAATGCGTTTTACCGCACGGATGTTGAGGTGCCTGCCGATCTTATTGTTGATGGGAAGGTCTACTCCGATGTCGGTGTCCACTTTCGCGGTACCTCTTCCTACTTTACGGTTCGGTCAGAAAAAAAATCGTTCAACATCGCTGTCGATTACGGCGAAGATGGGCAACGCCTCTACGGATACAAAACCCTTAACCTCTTGAACGGACATGTCGATGGCTCTTTTCTCCGTGAAGTGCTCTACAATCGCATCGCGCGCGACTACATCCCTGCGATGAAAACGAACCTTGTGAAACTGGTTATCAACGGCGAAAATTGGGGGGTCTATATCAATCTCCAACAATACAATAAAGATTTCCTCGCCGAGTGGTTCGGCACAAAAGGCGGTATCCGCTGGAAAGTAGGTCCCGGTAGAGGTGGTGCCTTGGTCTATGCAGGCGACGATCCGACAGCGTATCAGGAAACGTATCAACTTAAAACCAGCAACGTTGAAAATCCTTGGGAGGGTCTCATTGCCCTCTGCAAAATGCTTGATGAAACAACCTCTGACGCAGAACTTATGGAAAAGCTTCCATCTATACTCAATATTGACCAGGTGTTGTGGCAGCTTGCAGTCTCAAACGTCTTTATGGACGATGACGGGTACATCCACAAAGGCGGCGATTACGCTATCTATCAAGATGTCAACGGTAAATTCCATCTTATACCGCATGATAACAACGAAAGCTTCAGATTTGGTCGATCGGGACGCGGGGGGCCTGGGGGTGGAGGCCCCGGCGGTTGGTCATGGGGTGATTTGGAGAATGGAATGGTATCCCCTATCGCGCATGAAGATAATGCTGCGCGTCCACTTATCAACCGATTGCTCTCAAACCCAGAGTGGCGTGCCCGCTATCTCGCACATGTCCGGACCGTTGTAGATGAATGGCTGGATTGGGAAGTGTTGGAACCAATTATCAAAGAATACCAGACCCTTATTGATACAGAAGTACAACAAGACATTGTACGGATACCAAGAATTTGTGACCGGTGTCCCCGCGGACCTCAAGCGTTTTGTCAACGAACGCCGTGAGTATCTCAACAATCATCCAGAGCTCAACAAACCGACACCCAAAATTACGGCCGTTCACATCAGACGTGCAGTAGCCAATCAACCTATCGCGGCTTCTGTCTTAACTCAACCTCCGAAAACAGTAACCAATCAACCTATTGTGGTTTCTGTCTTAACTCAACCTCCGAAAATTGGTAACAATTCAATTGGTGCACCTGATTCGGTTTCGTTGTATTATAGGCCTGACCGGCACACCGTTTTTAAGCAGATCACGATGACAAAAGAAAAGGAGCGTTTTGTTGGACGCATCCCCGCTTTTCCAGCAGGTACCACAGTCTATTATTATATTGAGGCGAATGCGGTGAAGACGCACGGTACAACCACTTTTTCACCAGCCCGCGCGGAACAGGGATCCGCGCAATATCAAGTCGGTATTCCGGTTGCGAAAGAGAGTGCTGTCGTCATTAATGAATTGATGGCAGTCAATACCCAGAGCATCGCTGATCCACAAGGACAATACGAAGACTGGCTTGAACTCCACAATCTCAGCGATAATACAGTGGAACTTACTGGCATGTATTTGACAGATAAGATCGACAATCTCAAAAAATGGGCATTCCCAGAGGATACCTCGATTCCTGCACACGGCTATATTCTTGTGTGGTTAGATGAAGATGGTAAAGCCAAGGCAGGGCTGCATGCCAACTTTAAGTTGTCTCGTAACGGTGAAACTGTTATGCTTGTTGATACCGATACACGCGGCAATCAAGTGCTTGATGCAGTTGTATTTGAAAAACAGGAGAAGGATGTTGCACTCGGCAGATGGCCGAACGGTAGTGGCAAACTCAAACAGGTCCAAACTACACCCGGTAAAGAAAACGTGCTTAAATAAAAC